>JACDAN010000080.1 GCA_013695385.1 Actinomycetota bacterium
ACGTCGAGCTACTCGAGTGCGCGGACGCCATCGCGGCGAGGGGGTACGCGCCGTACTCGGGATTCCTCGTCGGCTGTGCCGTCCTCACTCGCGACGGCACCGTCTTCGAGGGCGTCAACGTGGAGAACGGCGCTTATCCGCTGGGTGTCTGCGCCGAGAAGAACGGAATCGGTACGGCGGTCACGCAGGGCTACGGCCCGGGCGACTTCGAGGCGATCGCCGTGAACGCCTCACCGTGCGGCGGCTGCCGTCAGTGGTTGCACGAGCTCGGCTTCGACCGGGTGATCTTCCGCAACAGGGGCGAGGTCGTGATGCTGACGCCCGACGAGCTGCTGCCCGAGTCGTTCGAGCTGTGAAGTCCGGTTTCGTGGCGGTAGCGGGCCGTCCGAACGTCGGCAAGTCCACGCTCGTGAACGCCCTCGTCGGCGAGAAGATCGCGATCACGTCCTCGGTGCCGAACACGACTCGCCGCCGGATCTACGGCGTCGCGAACGGCGAGGACTACCAGCTTGTCCTCGTCGACCTCCCCGGCTTCCAGCGCCCGATGGACAAGCTGACGAAGAGAATGCAGGACACCGTCGACACCGCGTTCGAGGACATCGACGTGGTGCTCTTCGTCCTCTCCGCACGGGATCGGATCGGCGCCGGGGATCGCTTCATCGGGCGCCGTGTCTTCGCGCTCGGCAAGCCCGTGATCATTGCCGTGAACAAGGTCGACAACCTGACGCCGGGTCACATCATCAGCCAGATGAAGGCGGCCGGGCAGCTCGGCGACTTCCACGCGCTCCACCCCGTGAGCGCGAAGACGAAGGACGGAATCGACGAGCTGCGAGGCGATCTCCTCTATCTCCTGCCCGAGGGCCAGCCGTTCTTCGAGCGCGAGTCAGCGACCGACCAGACGAGCGAGGAGCGGATCACCGAGCTGATTCGGGAGAAGGCTCTGCAGCTCACGCGGGATGAGGTGCCGCACTCGATCTCGGTCGAGATCGACGAGCTGGACGAGCAGCTGCTGCGCGCATTCGTGCTCGTCGAGACGGAGTCGCAGAAGCAGATCCTGGTCGGCAAGAAAGGCACCATGATCCGCGAGATCGGCATGCGGGCGCGCCCTGAGATCGAGCACCTGCTCGGCCACCGGATCTTTCTCGAGCTGAAGGTGAAGGTGCGCGCGCGGTGGCGGCGGGACGAGAGCCAGCTCGACCGGCTGGGGCTCTAGAACCGATCTGTGGTCACCTCCCCGCGGTGAAGCTGATCAGCTCCGCCCTACCGCCGTTCCCGTCGTTGTGGACGCTCAGGACCGGCCCGACGCCGGAGGCGTAGAACTTCAGCTCCTGCACCTTCGGCTCCAGCGGCACGAGGTCGCGGGTCATCAAGACGCCTTCGTCGAAGAACCCGAACGGCACCTGCACCTGTTCCTCGCCCACCGTGATCACCGCGCCCCTAGCGCTCCCTTCGTGTCGGTCTCGCGGTAGACCCACTTGTTGCCCGGGCGCATCGGCCAGTAGGGGTTGTCGATCTCGATCGTGAACTCCTTCGGGTCGAGCTCGACCGGCTCGCTTCCCTGCGGGAGCGCGCTCTTCACCGTCGCTGGGTCGTTCGCCTGCTTCGTGCTGTTGCCGTCGCCGCCGCAGCCTCCGAGGGCGACCAGAGCGCCGAGGACGCTCAGGGCCGGAACGATGTCTCTCTTGCCGATCGTCAAGTGAGTCTCCTCTCGCAGGTCCGCCGCAGACCAGGTCTCTTGCCAGTGCTCGGAGGTGTAACTCCGGCAGATGAAGGCTCGATGAGTCCCCGGCGACGTCCAGCGTCAGCGCACGACCAGAACCGGGCTGACGCCATCGCTCCAGCCGCCACGTCCTCTCACGACAGCGCGGACGTGATCTTTCCGGCCCGCCGCGAACGTGACCCGCGCTCGCGACGAGGCGTCCAGGCGGCTTCGGGCGACCGTCATCCAGTCGAAGTGCTCGCGGTCGTACACCTGGAGCACGACTCGGCTCCCCGGACGAACGGGTCGAGCGATCACGAGGAGGAAGCGGCCCGCCCGCTTGAGCGAGACATGCGGTCGAACGGGCACACGGACGAGGGGGCTGAAAGCCTCGCCGGCTCGGACCCGGTAGGAACCCGGCTCCGCCGAGCGGAGCGCGAACGCGAAGTGACCGTCGGCTCCGACAGCGGCGCGCCTGATCTCGACGCGTGCGCCGGGAGTGACCCGCTCGAGCACGACCTCGGTCGAGCCTGCCGGTGCCTGGCCTTCCAGGCGGGCGGTGAAACCGGGGAGAAGTGGCCGGTCTGGGCCTCGCAGCACGACGGCGTAGACGCGCACTTCGCCACGCATGGAGCGATGGATCGAGCAGTGATAGGCGAACGTACCGGTCGACGTGAAGGTTCGGCTGAATTCCTGTCCCGAGCGCAGGTGGCCCGAGTCGAACGCGTCGCTGTCTGCGGTGACCGTGTGCGTCGACGAGTCGCCGTTGCTCCAGCTCACGGTGGTGCCGACCAGGACGTCGAGCTCGCCGGGCGCGAACAACTTGCCCGGCATGGTCACCGGCACAGGAGCGCTTGGCGGCGCTGCCGACCACGCAACACCGACGAGCGTGATCGTCACGAGAGCAGGAGCGAGCCTCACCGCGTCACCCGGTAGATCCCGATCATGCCCTCCGCCATGTGACCCTCCACGTGGCAGTGGTAGAGCCAGGTGCCGGGCACATCCTCGCGCCAGCGGACGCGGAAGCTCTCCGCCGGGCCAACGGTGCGCGTGTCCTCGAAGGCGCCGGGGACCCGCCAGCGGTGGCCGTGCACGTGGAAGGTGTGGAACTCGTCGCCGAGCGTCAGCACGTCCCACTGCACGAGCTCCCCTACCTTGGCGCGCAGCACCGGTGTGTTGCCGACGAACGCGCGCCCGTTGATCGTCATGAACCCCAGGTGGCGGCTGAGAAAGACCACGAACTCCCGGTCGGGCGCTCGCTCGTGCCGGCCGAGAATCGAGATCGCCCCGTACAAGCCCCCCTCGACCGAGTCCGCCATTGAAGGCGAGTGATCGTGGTAGGGCCAGACGCCGACCGAGTCGGGACGGGCCTCGAGGCGATAGGTGAAGGTGTCTCCCGGCTTGACCGAAGCCCCTCGCCCCGAGAAGCCGGGGATATAGGCGCCGTCGGAGCCGAACGGGTAACGAACGCCGTGGAAGTGCATCGAGTGTGGCCGCTCGAACTCGTTGTCGAGGTTCTTGAAGTGGACGAGGATCCGGTCGCCGACGCGCGCGCGGATCAGCGGACCGGGAATGCCGTCGTTGTCGCCGGAGACACCGGGCTGATTTGGGAGTTGCTTTCCCCAGTCGCGCGTGTAGCGGCGGTAGACGATCGTCTTGAAAGTTGTGCTGCCGGTCTTCGCGTGCCCGGAGTGGAAGGTCTCCTTCTCGATCGCATTCCGCCCGTTCGGAACGATGTTCCACCGCTCCGGTACTGCCGCGATCCACACCTCATGGACGTTGCTTCGGGGCGCTGACTCGCCGCGCGCCCAGGGTGACATCCACAGCACAGCTCCGGCGAGGGCAAGGAGCGGGAGCGCTCCCAGCCCTCTCGGGAGCTTTGAGCTCATCGCGTGACGACGATGTCGCCCGACATGTCCGGGCCGTGGAGGAAGCAGATGTAGTGGAACTTGCCCGGGGCGGTGAAGGTGATTCGTGACACGTTCTTCACCGGCCCCGGAAAGAGCCCGCGGCCCCTGAGCGGCGCGACCAGGAACCCGTTGCCGTGATTCTGGCCGTCGTACTTGTAGCCACCCGCTGGCTCCGGGCCGTAAACGTGCGCAGGCGAGACCTGGTTCTTGCCCTTCGGGCCCATCGGGAAGAACTCATTCTGCTTGCCGAACTGCTCCAAATACTTCTTGGGGCCGAATGCGGGGTTGTGGGGCTCGCTCGGTGACTTGATCACGAACGACACCGTTGTGCCGGCTTTTACTCTGAGCTGCTTGGGGAAAAAACCCAGGATCGTGGTCTCGGCGCCCACGCCGGCGAAAACGGTGTTCGCGGGCACTT
>JACDAN010000106.1 GCA_013695385.1 Actinomycetota bacterium
ACCGGAAGCCGGCCCGGAGCGTCCTCCGCCCTCAGGGCGAAGCCATCCATCGCCGAGCTATCGAACGGAGGGAGATCGACGCGAGCGGTCGCCGCGGCGGCGAGAACCCGCCCGCATGCCTCCGCCAACCCGATGCGCTCCCCCTCGAGCGCGACCACGCGGTCGAGGATCAGGCGCTGAGCCTCCTCGATCGACAAGAGCGCGGCCACCTCACGCATAAGCTACTGCCGTGATCTCCGTCGTCGTCCCGGTCCACGACGAGGATCGAAGCGTCGAGTTGCTCTACGACGAGCTTCGGGCGGCGCTCGAGCCGGTCGACCGGCCCTGGGAGGCCGTCTTCGTCGACGACGGGTCGACCGACGGCTCGTTCGCTGCGCTGACACGCTTGAACGCTGAGCAACCGAACGTCCGCGTCGTCCGCCTCCGGCGGAACTTCGGCAAGGCGGCAGCGCTCGCAGCCGGCTTTCGCCACGCCACTGGCGATGTCGTCGTGACGATCGACGCCGACCTTCAGGACGACCCCGCCGAGATCCCACGTCTGCTCGCCAAGCTCGACGAGGGGTTCGATCTCGTCTCCGGCTGGAAGGCTCAACGGCGGGATCCGTGGTCCCGCCGGGTCGTGTCGAAGATCTTCAACGGGGTCGTCGGGAGGACGTCGGGCCTCCGCCTGCATGACATGAACTGCGGTCTCAAGGCCTATCGCGCAGACGTCGTCCGCAGCTTGCGGATCTACGGAGAGCTGCACCGGTTCCTGCCCGTGCTCGCCCACGATCGCGGCTTCCGGGTCGCCGAGCTCGCGGTGAACCACCGACCCCGGGAGCACGGCCGATCCAGATACGGCGCCGAGCGCTATGCGCGCGGCTTCCTCGATTTCCTGACGGTGTCGTTCATGGGCCGGTACCGGCATCGGCCGATCCACCTGTTCGGCGGGCTCGGCCTCGCCCTCAGCGGGCTCGGAACGACCCTCCTCGCCTACCTGACCGTCCTCAAAGTTGCCGGTCAGGCGATCGGCCACCGGCCGCTGCTCACACTCGGCGTCCTCTTGATGGTCGTCGGGCTGCAGTTCTTCTCGCTCGGCCTGCTCAGCGAGCTGATCACGAGCCATCACGAGGAGCGGACAGGGTCGGCCGACGAGTTGCACGTCGACGAGATCCTGGAGCCGGCGCGCCAGGTTCGCGTCGCGCCCTAGCGGCCGCTTGCGCGTCCTCTACTTCGGCACGTACGAGCGCGGCTACCCGCGGAACGCCCAGGTCATCTCGTGCCTGCGCCGAGCGGGTGTCGGCGTCCTCGAGCACCACGAGCCCGTCTGGGAGGGAGGAACGCAGCATTGGACCGCAGGGGGCTCCGCTGCTCTCCGTCTTGCGCGGGCGCAGACGCGGCTGCTCAGACGGAAGGCCCCCGCTGCGGACGTCGTCGTGGTCGGCTACCCGGGTCACTTCGACCTCCCGGCAGCGCGCCGCGCGGCCCGGGGCCGACCCGTGGTGTTCAACCCGCTCGTCTCCCTCTCGGACACCCTGGTCGAGGACCGCGCCCGCTTCAGGCGAGGATCCGTCCCGGCGCGATTCCTGGGTGCAATCGATCGTCGGTCGATGCGGGCCGCCGATCTCGTCGTCGCTGACACGGAGGCGAACGCAGCCTTCCTTGCCGGGCTCGCGGGCCTCCCGAAGGAACGATTCGCTGTCGCCTTCGTCGGCGCCGAAGAACGCATCTTCGAGGAGGGGTGGGCGCCCGTCGAGCCGTGGAGCGCACTCTTCATCGGAAAGCTGATCCCGCTGCACGGCCTCGAAACGATCCTCGGAGCTGCACGACTGGTCCCGGAGCTTCGATTCCGGATCGTCGGCAACGGGCAGCTGGACGGGCTCTTGGCGGGCCGCCCGACAAACGTCGAATGGGAGCCCTGGGTCGAGTACGACCGGCTACCCGCCGAGTTGCACCGCGCCTCGTGCGCGCTCGGAGTGTTCGGGACGACGCTCAAGGCCAGGCGTGTGATCCCGAACAAGGCGTTTCAGGCACTCGCCTGTGGAACGCCGCTCGTCACGGGCGACACGCCCGGCGCAAGGGAGCTCCTCGTCCACGGCGAGAGCGCGCTCCTCGTCGAGCCGGGCAACCCGGAGGCGCTCGCCCTGGCCCTCCGGAGGCTCGCCGGCGATCCCGAGCTCGCGCGCCGGCTCGGGGGTGGGAGCGGCGGTGGCCACACCGCCTACAGGGAGCACGCCAGCGAGGACGTCCTGGGCCGCCGCTGGCGCGAGCTCCTGGCAGAGGTTCTGTGAGGGTCCGCACCTGGTGTAGCCCGGCCACAGTTGTCTGGGGCGGAATGGCCACCTTTGCCGCAGGGCTCGGGACGCTGGCGGCGCTCGAGCACCGCGCCTTCGAGACCGGCCGATTCGACCTCGGGAACATGGCACAGGCGGTGTGGTCGACGGCCCACGGCCGACCACTCGAGGTCACGGAGCTCCACGGAGACCAGATCACGCGGCTCGGCGCCCACGTCGACCCGCTTCTCGCAGCCTTTGCCCCGGTGTGGTGGCTCTGGCCGAGCCCGGCGATGCTCGTCGTCTGCCAGGCGATCATCCTCGCGCTCGGAGCGCTTCCCGTCTTCTGGCTCGCACGCAAGCACCTCGGCTCGGCGCGCGACGGGGCTCTCTGCGGGATCGCGTACCTATTGTACCCCCCCATCCAGTGGCTGGCGCTCGACGAGTTCCATCCGGTGGCACTCGCATGTCCACTGCTCACATTTGCCTTCTGGTACCTCGACGAGGACCGGCTTCGGGCTGCGGCACCGTTCCTGCTCCTCGCTGCGCTGTCCAGAGAAGAGATGCCGCTGGTGGTCGGGGCGCTCGGAGTCTGGTACGCCCTCGCAAAGAGCCGCCGCGTGGCGGGCGCGCTCATCGCTCTGGCCGGCGCTGCCTCCAGCGCGATCGCATTCGGGGTGGTGATGCCGTATTTCCGCGAGGGCACGGAGTCAGCCTTCTTCGGCCGGTACGAAGCCGTCGGAGGATCACCGGTCGGAATCCTCGAGACCGTTTTCACGAACCCTGGTGCACTGCTGGGCGCCCTGACGGATGGGCGAGACCTGCTCTACCTCCTTGCGCTCGGCCTGCCGCTCGCCCTGCTCTTTCTCCTCTCGCCGCTCGTCCTCCTCGCTGCGATCCCGGAGCTCGCCGCGAACCTCCTGTCCTCGACCGACACTCAGACGTCGATCCGGTTCCACTACACAGCGCCCATCGTGCCGTTCCTGATCGGAGGCGCCGTGCTCGGGGCAGCCCGGCTGCCACGCCCGCGCGTGAGCGCATTGATCCTCTTGGGAGCTTCCCTCACCGGGACCGTCTTGCTCGGGCCTCTTCGCGCAGGCGAGCTCGTTCCCGATCGACGCTCACCGCATGACGGGGTCGCCGTGCGGGCGCTCGCTCTGATTCCGGAGGGCGCCGCAGTCAGCAGCACCAACGGTCTGGGCGCGCACCTCTCGGCGCGGCGGCGGATCCACAGCTTCCCAGTGGTTCGGGACGCAGACTGGATCGTGGTCGATCTCGCCCGGGCGTCCTACCTCGATCGGCGCTCGGCAGCGTCCACGACGGCAGTGCCTCTCGCGGAGCTGCTCCGGAGCGGCTCCTGGGCGACGGAGTTCGAGGAGGACGGGGTCTTCGTCCTCAGGAGAGCCACGACCAGCACGCCGTAGAGGCCGGCGAGCAGCCCGTCGCGCAGCACGACCAGCCAGACGATCCCGTCGAGCCCGAAGACGTCTCGGTAGTGGAAGAACCAGAGCCGGCCGAGGACGAGTGCGCCGCCCAGAGCCACCGCAGCCGCAAAGCCGCTCCTCCCGGCGACGAGCGGGACGACCGGCAGGAGCCAGATCACGTACTGGGGGGAGAGGAAGCGCGTGAAGGCGAGGAAGCCGGCCAGCGTTGCGGCGGCGGCCAGCACCAGCCGCTCCCCCTCAGGGCGCCCACGGGCAAACAGGAGGGCGACGAGCGCGACGGCCGCCACCTGCGCCAGCGTCGCCGCGATGACGAGAGCATCGGGGAGACCACCCGCCACGTCACGTGAGAGAGCTGCCGTCGCCCCTGCGGTGACCTCTGCTTCGTAGGCGCCCAGCCGGTGGGCGGCGAGGAGGAATGCCGCGGGAAGGCTCTCGATCTGGAGCCCTCGGCCGGCCTGCGCGTCCACGCTGTCCACGACCCCGCCCCAGCCGAGCATGGCGAACGGTGCCACGAGGGCGAGGGAGACGACTCCGAGACCCGCGAGCGGCCGCGCGAGACTGCGGTCTCTCCGCCAGAGCCAGAGACAGAACAACGGCAGCAGCGCGATCGCGTAGAGCTTCGCCGCGAAAGCGGCGCCCAGGAGGCCGAACGAGAGGACATCGCGTCCGTACAGGAGCGCGGCCAGGCCTGCAGCAACGAGGAGGGCCGGCCAGAGGTCGTACGTGTTCAACAAGATCGGTCCCACCGCGAGAGGGGTCAGGGCGAGAGCGAAGAGCGTCCCGTAGAGGCGGCAGGCGCCGGCTCCGAGTCGCGCCAGGACGAGCCCAGCGACGAACAGCATCGCCAGCCCGAACAGCACCATGGACGCCTTGAAGGCATGCAGGTACCACCCATCGGGCAGGAGCGCCGGCGGCGTGAACACGACGAAGGCGCCCGGGGGGTACTCGACGAAGAAGTCGCGATAGGGCACCTGGCCGTCGAGCAGCGCCCGCGCGTAGTCGCCGTAGACCCCGACGTCCCGGAAGCGTCGGGCGCGAAAGAGGCCACCCGGCGGAACGATCGTGGCAATGACGAAGACGGGCGCCGCAATGGCGGCGGCCCTCAGGGCTTGCGGGAAGTCGGCCCGGTTACTCGTCGCCTGGGCGCGGCGGGGGAGGCGGCGGCGACGGGAAGGGTGTGTCTTCTACGGAAGGCGGCGGGGGAGGCGGCGGTTTCGACTGCGGCGCGGGCTCGGGCTCGGGAGACGGAGAAGGGGCGTAGTAGTAGTTGTCATCATTGTCGTCGTAGTACTCGTTGGCGTACTGCCCGCGGGAGAAGGGGCGCCAGACGGGCTCGGAGCGAGGATCGGGAAACTCGACTGCGTCGGTGTTTCCGAGCGCGGACCGCACGAAGAGGTTCCAGATCGTGGCCGGGAAGGTGCCGCCCGCGACCGAGATGCCGTGAACATTCTCCATCGGGATCTGCGCCTGCGGATACCCGATCCAGACCGTCGTCGAGAGGTTCGGGGTGTAACCGCAGAACCAGGCATCGGTGTGGTCGTCGGTCGTTCCCGTCTTTCCGGCCGCCGGCCGGTTGAGGAAGACGTCGGCGCCCGTGCCGGTACCGCTGTCCATGTTGTCCTCGAGGATCTCGGTCACCTCATCCGCGACCCAGTCCTCGACGACCCGCTGACGCTGGGGCTTGCCCCAGCCCGCATCCGTGTCGATCGTCCCGTCCGGCAGGACGACCTTGCGGATCGCCATCGGCGCGGAGTAGATACCGCCCGCCGCGAGCGTCGCGTAGGCCGAGGCCATGTCCAACGGCGAGATGGCGGCCGAGCCGAGGCCGAGCGAGGGCACGTGAACTCCCTCCGGCGTCTTGAGCGTCGAGCGAACCCCGAGCCGATGCGCCATCGCAGCGACCTTGTCCGGGCCGAGATCGAGCGTCAGTTGCGCGAAGACGGTGTTGTCGGAGCTGAGCGTGGCAGTGGAGATCGGGACGCTGCCGAGATAGGAGTGGCTGTAGGTCGAGACCTCCCACGGCTCGCTCAGCGGGTCGGGCTGGTACGTGAACGGCTTCGAGCTGTACGTCGTCGAGTCGGGATCGACGCCCTCCGCAATCGCCGCAGCCAGAACGAAGGTCTTGAACGTCGAGCCGGCCTGCCGTCGGGCCTGCGAGGCGAGATTGAACTGGTTGCCCCGCCTACCCGGGGTCACCGCCGCCATGGCCCGAATCGCACCAGTCTGCGGGTTGATGGAGACGATCGCCGCAGCAGGATCACTGCGATAGGGCAGTGTCCGAAGGATGGCGTTGCGTGCCGCCTGCTGGAAGCGGCGGTCGACGGTCGTGTAGATCCGGAGTCCGCCCGACCGAACGGTGTTCGCCCCGTACTGGGCGATCAGGAGCGGCCGCACATAACTGAAGAAGTACGGCTCGCGAATCCTCGTGTAGAGCTTGCCGGGCCGCAACTCGAGATCACGCGACTTGGTCGCCTCCCGGTACTGCCGCAGCGTGATGTCGCCGTTGTCGAGCATCGCTCGGAGAACCCGATCGCGCCTGGAGAGCGCCGTCTTCGGGTTGTTGACGGGGTCATAGAGCGAAGGCGCCTGGGTCAAGCCGGCGAGAAGCGCGCCCTGGCGGAGGCTTAGCGATCGCGCCGCTTTCGAGAAGTACGTCCGTGACGCAGCCTGCACCCCGTACGCACGGTTCCCGTAGAAGACCGTGTTGAGGTAGCTCTCGAGGATCCAGTCCTTCGAGCGCCGGCGGTTGAGGCGAACCGCGAGACACGCCTCGATCGCCTTCCGCTCGAAGGTCACCTCGTTCCCGATGTAGAGATTGCGGACGAGCTGCTGCGTGATCGTCGAACCGCCCTCCACGACCTTTCCGGCGCGAACGTCTGCCGCAAGCGCCCTCGCAATGCCCTCGAGATCGACGCCGCTGTGCTCGTAGAAGCGACGGTCCTCGATCGCGATCGTCGCAAGTCGCATCCACCTGCTGATCCGGTTGAGCTTCACCGGCTGGCGGTTCTTCTCCGCTGGGATCGAGCCGAGGAGCGATCCATCGGCCGCGTACACGAACGAGTTCTGCCCGATCTCGACAGGCCGAAGACGATCCAGGTCGCACTGCGGCCCGATCTTGGCGGCACCGGTGATGCCTGCCGCGGCGACCCCGGCGGCGAGCAGGAGAAGCGCGGCGACGAGCAGGGCGAGCCTCCGGCGGTGCTTTGCGCGCACCCGGCGGC
>JACDAN010000109.1 GCA_013695385.1 Actinomycetota bacterium
CGCGAACCACGCCTCGGCATCTCCGTCTGCGGCCAGGTAGGTCGCGCGGCCGAGATCGAACGGCTTCGCCGTCGCATCGCGCGCGATCCGAAGCGCCTCCGGGAGGCGCTTCGGTATCCGGTGCGTGCGCGCGAAGTCCCAGCCCGTGCCCCGGGGGATGACCGCGAGCTCCACGCCGCCGAGGCCGGCAATGCCGTTCACGACCTCCTGCACGGTTCCGTCGCCGCCGACGACCACGAGCAGCGCGGCGCCGTCTGCCGCCGCCTCGGCTGCGAGCCCTCCGAGCTGGCCGGGCCCAGCCGAGAAGACGGCTTCCCCTCGGAGGCCCTCGGCATGCGCCGCCCGTTCGATCACGGGCCACTGCTTCCCCGTCCGGCCGTTCGCCGAAGCAGGGTTGACCAGGAAGACGGTCTTCGTGGAGGCGCTCAGTGCTTCTCGGACGTGATCGTCCGGAGTGCGAGCTCGGTCATCTGGTCGACTGCGGCCTTCATCTCCTCGTCGGAGATCCGAATGAACTCGCCCTCGACCACGACGTCGCTCACCGTCAGCAGGCAGCCGGCCGCGACCTTTCGGATCGCGCCGATCGTGAAGAGGACCGCCGCCTCCATCTCGACCGCGAGCACGCCCCGCTCGGACCAGCGGGCGTACTGTCCGTCATCGGGGTTGTAGAAGAGGTCGCTCGAGACGATCGGGCCGACGCGCACAGGCTTTCCGAGCTCCTTCGCGGCATGCACTGCCCCGTGGACGAGGCCGAAGTCGGCCGTGGGAACGTGCGGCTCGAAGTTGACGAGCTTCTCCACCGTCCGGTCGGAAGGCACGGCGGAGACGGCGACGATCAGGTCTCCGAGAGCCATGTCCGGTTGGAGGCCGCCGCAGGTGCCGACGCGGAGAAAGCGCTTGACCCCGAGCTGCACGAGCTCCTCCATGACGATCGCCGCGGACGGACAGCCCATCCCGGTTGCCTGAACCGAGACCGGCTTGCCTTCGAAGGCGCCCGTGAAGCCGAGCATCCCGCGCTCTGCATTCCGCTGCACCGGCTCGTCGAAGAAGGTCTCCGCGATGTACTTGGCCCGGATCGGGTCGCCGGGCAGGAGGCAGGCATCGGCGTATTCGCCGGCTTCGGCGCGGACGTGGATCGGCATGGGGAGGGAGCCTATCCGCTTGCCCCTTGTACGAATCGGGCAGCATTCCCCGCTGAGCCGGGACACCGTGGAGACTTGATGTGATGACTGCCATGACCGAACGCCTGATCCAGCCGTCTCTCGAGCAGACGCTCGCTTTCTGCGCGGAGGATCCGGTCGAGCGCGTGTATCTCGACGAGGTCGCCCGCCGGGGGCTCGGCAGCCTGGTCGGTACGGCAGAGGACGGCCGGCTGACTGCGCTCTGCCACCTCGGCGCCAATCTCGTCCTCTCGGGGCAGGGTTGCGGGGTGTTCGCGGAGCACGCGGCCGCTACGCGGGTGAAGATGGTGATCGGGACGCAGCCCGCCGTGTCGGAGCTCTGGGAAGCCGTCAAGGACCGGATGCCCCGGCCCAGGGACGATCGGCCAGGGCAACCGGTGTTTGCCATCGCCGAGCCGCCCGAGCCCGGGGAGACGGGGATCCGACCGGCGACACGGAATGATCTCGACCGGATCCTGCTCGCCTCGGCCGCGACGCACGAGGGTGAGCTCGGGGTCGACCCACTCGCCGCGGACGCGGAGGGGTTCCGGCGCCGGACGTTGAAGCAGATCGACGACGGACGCTCCTGGATCTGGCTCGAGGACGGTGCGATCCGCTTCAAGGCCGAGGCTTCGGCGTGGACACCGAGCGCAGTCCAGCTGCAGCAGGTCTGGGTCGATCCCGAGGCGCGGGGCCACGGCTACGCGCAGCGAGGCTTGCGCGACCTCGTCCGGCTGCTCCTCGAGTCGGTACCCCGCGTCTGCCTCTTCGTCCGGGTCGACAACCCTGCGGCGATTCGCGTCTACGAAGCAGTCGGCATGGCCCGGGTCGGCACCTACCGGAGCATCATCTTCTGATGGAGCGCGCGATCCTCGTCCGCCACGGCGAGAGCGAGTACTCGGTGAGCGAGCTGGTCAACGGCGACCCGTCCGTTGCCGTCGGGCTCACGGAGGAGGGTCGCCAGCAGGCGCGGCTCCTCGGTCGCCGGCTCGAGAGCGAGCCGATCGACCTGTGCGCCGTGACCGAGTTCGGGCGGACGCGCGAGACCGCCGACCTCGCGCTCGCCGGCCGCGAGGTTCCGCGGGTCGTCGCCGCCGACCTCAACGACCCGTTCTACGGCGAGTTCGAAGGCAAACGGCTGGCCGAGTACCGGAGGTGGGCCGGCACACACGGTCCGGGAGACATTCCGCCGGGAAACGGCGAGGCACGGGTGGCGATCGCGGCGCGCTACGCACGGGGCTTCCGATTCCTGCTCGACCGGCCCGTGGAAACGATTCTGGTCGTCTGCCACTCGCTGCCCGTCGCCTTTGCGCTGGCGGCGGCGGACGGCCGGCGACCGTCGGCGAAGATGCCGCTCGTGACGCCCGCCGAGCCGCACATTCTCGACGAGGGCAGGCTCCGGCAGGCCGCAGAGCACATCGAGGACTGGCTGCTCGACCCGGTGTATCCATGAGACGGTTCGTGGCCGGAGCGGCTGCCGTGTGGTTCCTGCGCTGGGCCGTTCTGATGATCGCCGCGTATCTCGAGCGGCGGCGGCCACAATAGGACGATGCAGCCGGCTGATCTCCAGATGCGCGTCGAGCAGCACATCAGGCGCCACGAACTGATCGAGCCGGGCGGAGAGGTCGTCTGTCTGGTGTCGGGCGGCGCCGACTCGACCTGCCTCTGGCACGTGCTCCGCGAGCTCGGCTACCGGACCTCCGCGCTGCACGTCGACCACGGGCTCCGCGCCGAGGAGTCGGACGAGGATGCGTGCTTCTGCCGTGAGGTTCTCGGGGCAGATGTCGTGGAAGCGACCGGTACGACCGAGGATGAGTTGCGCGAACTGCGGTACTCGTTCGTCCCGGATCGACTGCGCGCCACCGGTCACACCGCATCGGATCAGATCGAGACCGTGTTGTACCGCCTCGTCTCGAGCGGGAAGCCGGGAGGGATCAAGGTGAAGCGTGAGGACGGGGTCGTGCGGCCGCTGCTCGGGATCTGGCGAGAGGAAACCGAGACGTACTGCCACGCAGCAGGCCTGCCCTTCCGGATCGACACCTCCAACGGCGACACGAAGCGTGGCCTGATTCGCGAAAGGATCCTGCCGCTCCTGCGGCGTCTCGACGCCAGGGCCGAGAAGAACCTGCTTGCGCTCGCCGAGGGACGTCCGAATCGGATCGATGCGCTGCTCGGGAGCGCCCAAGGCTCCCGGCGTGTCGATCTCGGTGGTGGATTTCAGGCGGTTCGGGAGTACGACCGCGTCTGGCTCGAGCGGAGCCCGGTAGCCCTCGCCGGCGAGATCCGCTGGGGTGCCTGGAGGATCTCCTCGGAGGAGACAGGGCTCAGGGTCCGCGCCTGGCGCCCGGGAGATCACCTCGCAGGACGCCGCAAGAAAGTCCAGGATGTGTTCGTGGACGCAAAGGTGCCTCGGTCGGAGCGGGATGCCTGGCCGCTCGTCGTCCGTGGCGACGAGGTCGTCGCCATCCCTGGAATCGTCGAGGCGGAGGCGGTGAGGGTTGAGCGCGTTCCAGACTGAGGTCGAGCAGGGCGTGTCGGAGGTCCTGATCGAGGAGGACGCCCTCCACGACCGGATCGCCGAGCTCGGCGCCGAGCTCTCGGTGGACTACGCAGGACAGGACCTGCTCCTCGTCGGGGTCCTCAAAGGCGCCGTCTTCTTCATGGCCGACCTCATGCGCCACATCACCGTTCCGTGCGAGGTCGACTTCATGGCGATCTCGAGCTACGGCGCCTCGACGGACTCGTCGGGCGTCGTGCGGATTCTCAAGGATCTGGACGAGACGATCGAAGGCCGGAATGTCCTCGTCGTCGAGGACATCATCGACTCGGGCCTCACGCTCTCCTATCTGATGCGCACGCTCGGAGCGCGGAATCCCGCCTCACTCGAGGTCTGTGCTCTGCTCACGAAGCCGGAGCGCCGGGAGATCGAGGTCCCCGTTCGCTACATCGGCTTCGAGATCCCCAACCGATTCGTCGTCGGCTACGGCCTCGACTTCGCCGAGCGGTACAGGAATCTCCGCTACGTCGGCGTGCTCGCCGACGAGACCGCCGGCTTGCACACGTAGGGCCGCACACCCGAAAGCCCCAGAAGGGGGTTAGCGACCGGTAAGGGCATTGCTACCCTGGGCTAGGCGCTATGAATCGCTTCTTTCGCTCTGCTCTCTTTCCGCTGATCGTCATTGTGCTGCTCGTCTACCTGGCGAGCCAGGCGCTCATGGGCGGCGAGAAGCAGGAAAAGGTCACCTACTCGGAGCTTCAGACGAGGGTCGACACGAACCCGGGCACGATCAAGGAGATCGTCGCGAACCCGAAGAAGCAGGAGCTCGCGGTCGAGTTCGAGGGGAGTGGCGGCGAGAAGGGCCGGAAGACGAAGGTCGCCTACCCGAGCCCCGAGTCGCTGCGCGACTTCGAAAAGCAGTTGCGCGCGAAGAACATCAACTTCGACTCGAAGGGCACGGGCGGCTCGCCGTGGTGGTCCCTCCTCACCGGGCTCCTCCCGTTCGTGATCCTGATCGCGTTCTGGATCTTCCTCATGAACCAGGTGCAAGGTGGAGGCTCGAAGGTGATGAGCTTCGGCAAGAGCCGCGCCAAGCGCATGACACCCGACTCGCCGAAGATCGGCTTCAAGGACGTCGCCGGCGTGGACGAGGCGGTGGAGGAGCTCCACGAGATCAAGGAGTTCCTCGAGAACCCGAAGAAGTTTCAGGCGCTCGGCGCCCGGATCCCGAAGGGAGTCCTGCTCTACGGGCCTCCTGGCACCGGGAAGACGCTGCTCGCCCGCGCGGTGGCCGGAGAAGCAGGGGTCCCGTTCTTCTCCATCTCGGGCTCCGACTTCGTCGAGATGTTCGTCGGCGTCGGCGCATCCCGCGTCCGCGACCTGTTCGAGCAGGCCAAGCAGGCGTCGCCCTGCATCGTCTTCATGGACGAGATCGACGCCGTCGGCCGCCATCGCGGCGCGGGGCTCGGCGGGGGCCACGACGAGCGCGAGCAGACCCTGAACCAGCTCCTCGTCGAGATGGACGGGTTCGAGCTGAAGGACAACATCATCCTGATCGCAGCCACCAACCGGCCCGACATCCTCGACCCTGCGCTCCTGCGCCCCGGTCGCTTCGATCGGCAGATCGTCGTCGACAGGCCCGATCGGACCGGTCGCAAGAAGATTCTCGAAGTTCACACCAAGGGCAAGCCGATCGACCCGGTGGTCGAGCTCGACACGCTCGCCGCCGGCACGCCCGGGTTCACGGGCGCCGATCTCTCGAACCTGGTCAACGAGGCAGCCCTGCTGTCGGCGCGCCGGGGCAAGAAGACGATCGGCCAGGAGGAGCTCGAGGAGGGCGTCATGCGAGTCATCGCGGGGCCCGAGAAAAAGACCCGCCTCCTGTCGGAGGAGGAGAGGAAGGTCACCGCCTACCACGAGATGGGCCATGCGCTGGTCGGCCACCATCTCGACCAGGACACGGACGTCCACAAGATCTCGGTCATCAGCCGCGGACAGGCCCTCGGATACACGATCTCGCTGCCGCGCGAGGACCGCTACCTGACCCGGAAGTCGACGCTCATGGATCAGCTGGCTGCGACGCTCGGGGGTCGCGCTGCGGAGGAGGTTGTCTTCAACGAGGTCACGACGGGCGCGGCGAACGATCTCGAGAAGGTCACGCACACCGCGAAGCAGATGATCATGCGCTTCGGGATGAGCGAGAAGCTCGGCCCCCGCGTCCTCGGCCGGAACCACGACATGCCCTTCCTCGGACGCGAGATGAGCGCGGAGCCCGACTACTCCGAGGAGATCGCGCGTGAGATCGACGAGGAGATTCGCCGTGTGATCGAGGACGCCCACGAGCGGGCTCTGGCCGTTCTCAGAGAGCACATGGACGAGCTCCACAGGCTGTCGGCGATCCTCATCGAGCGTGAGACGATCGACAAGGATCAGTTCCTCCGATTGCTCGAGGGAGCCACCGAAGGGGACGTCTTCCCCGACGAGCCCCCGGCGGA
>JACDAN010000120.1 GCA_013695385.1 Actinomycetota bacterium
GGGTAGCAGTGGGAGTCGACCCGCGTCCACGGTCCACCGGGAGCGACATACGTCTCGAGCCGGCCTGCAGTCGGGACGAAGTCCCTCTCGGGATCCTCGGCGTTGATGCGGCACTCGATCGCGTGCCCCCGGAACCCGACCTCGTCCTGCGCGACCGAGAGGGGCTCGCCCGCCGCTACCCGGATCTGCTCCTGGATCAGGTCGACGCCGGTAATCATCTCGCTGACGGGGTGCTCGACCTGGATCCGTGCGTTCATCTCCATGAACGCGAAGTTGCCTTCCTGGTCGAGCAGGAACTCCATCGTCCCCGCGCCGGTGTAGCCGACGGAGAGCGCTCCGTTGACCGCCTTCTCGCCGATCTCCTTTCGCATCTCCGGCGTCAAGTGGATCGAGGGTGCCTCCTCGATCAGCTTCTGGTGGCGGCGCTGGACGGAGCAGTCCCGCTCGCCGAAGTACACCCCGTTGCCGAGCTCGTCACAGACGACCTGGACCTCGGTGTGGCGCGGCGCCTGCAGGTAACGCTCGATGTAGACGGCGCTGTCCTTGAACACGACCTGCGCGGTCGACCTCGTCGTCCGGTAGGCATCGGCGAGCTCCTCGGGCTTCCAGACGACCGTCATCCCGCGCCCGCCGCCGCCCGCGACGGCCTTGATGATCACCGGGTAACCGATCTCGTCGGCAATGCTGCGGGCGTCGTCCGCCGTCGCCACGGGATCGACGGTGCCGGGAAGCAGCGGCAGGCCGGCCTTCTGCATCAACTCGCGCGCCGTCGCCTTGTCCCCCACCTTCTCCATCACCTCCGGCTTCGGACCGATGAAGGTGAAGCCTTCGTTGGCGCAGATCTCGGCGAAGTAAGGATCTTCGGAGAGGAACCCGTAGCCCGGATGGATCGCATCGGCGCCGGTCTTCTGTGCAGCGCCGATGATGCTCGGGATGTGGAGGTAGCTCCGGCCGGAGGCGGGCGGACCGATGTGCACGGACTCGTCGGCAAAGCGAACGACGGCCGACTCGGCGTCGGCGGTCGAGTACACGGCCACGCTCTTGACGCCGAGCTCCCGGCAAGCGCGCGCGACCCGGAGGGCGATCTCGCCCCGGTTCGCGATGAGCACCTTCTCGAACATTAGTGGGCCGTCCAGTGACGTTGGCGCCCTTCTGGGTCGCGAGCACCAAGCCAGGGGCCGCACTCGCCCGCGACGCAGGCTAGAAGCCTGCGCAAGGGCGAGGGTGGACTCTGGCGCCGCGTGATCGCGGGCCAGAAGCCGGCGAGTGTTGCTGGACGGCCCACTACTTAGCCCTCCGCCGGCTCGAGGTAGACCAGCACCTGCTCGAACTCGACCCACTCGCCCTCAACCGCTGCGAACTCCGCCACCTTGCCGCTGCGGTCGGCCTTGACTTCGTTCATGAGCTTCATCGCCTCGACGATGCCCACGGTCTGACCTTCGTCGACGACGTCACCCTCCTCGACGAACGGCTTCGCGCCCGGCTGCGGAGCCCGGTAGAACGTCCCCACGAGCGGTGCGACGATGGCGTGACGGGAATCGGGGGCGGCCGCAACCTCGTCCACAGCCGCCGGCGCTGCGGCGGCGGACGCTGCCGTCGACTGCACGGCGACGGTCGCGGGAGCGCTCGCCGGCGCGCCGCGCTCGATCTCGATCTTGTACTCGCCGGCCTCGACCTTGAACTTGTGGACGGTCGTGCCCTCGAGTCGCTTCACGAGGTCGCGCGCCTCGTCCCAGACAGACCGGATGAGATCCTTGTCGGGGCCGGGCGTGTTCTTGTCTGTCATGAGATCTCTCCGGGAGGGTCGAGGACGACTTGGCGGCCCGGCATGCCGAAAGCGCGGAAGCGCTCGTAACGGCGCTCCAGCAGCTCCTCCGGCGAGGTACCGAGCAGCTCTTGCAGGTTCATCACCACGGCCGCCTTCAGGTTCGCTGCGGCCTCAACGGGATTCTTGTGCGCACCGCCGGCTGGCTCCGGGACGATGCCGTCCATAACGCCGAGGCGGAGAAGGTGCGGCGCGGTGAGCCGTAGGGCCTCAGCCGCCCGGGGCGCCTGGGCCGCATCCTTGAAGAGGATCGTCGAGCAACCTTCCGGGCTGATCACGGAGTAGTACGAGTTCTCCATCATCAACACCCGGTCGCCGACTGCGAGCGCAAGCGCGCCGCCACTTCCTCCCTCGCCGGTAACGATGGTGACGATCGGGACGGGCAGGCGGGACATCTCCATGATGCTCCGCGCGATCGCAACCGACTGGCCGCGCTCTTCGCCGCCGAGGCCGGGATAGGCGCCAGGTGTGTCGACGAGCGTGACGATCGGCATCCCGAACTTCGCCGCATGGCGCATCAGCCGCAGCGCCTTCCGGTACCCCTCGGGATTCGGCATCCCGAAGTTGCGCTCCACCATCTCGCTCGTCGTGTGGCCCTTCGAGTGGCCGACGACCACGACCGGAATCTCGCCTAGTCGCGCGATCGCGCCCACGATCGCCGCGTCCTCGTCGTAGAGCCGGTCACCGTGCAGCACCTGGACATCGTCGAAGACGTAGCCGAGGTACTCGAGCATGTTCGGCCGCTCGATGTGGCGGGCGAGCTGCACGACGTCCCAGGCCCGGCGCTCCTCGAGCTCCGTGGGGTCGACGATCGGCGGCAGCCCCACCACGTCCATGTCGTCAGGCTGGGGTAGCCCGTCAGGCGAGAGCTCTCCGCCTGCGGCGAGCGTGTGGAGCTCGAACAGCTTGCGGAGCACGCCCCGCAGGTTCTCTCGCGGCTCGACGAGATCGAGCATGCCGTGGTCGAGGAGGAACTCGGACGTCTGGAATCCCTCCGGGAGTTGCTGGCGGATCGTCTGCTCGATCACCTTCGGGCCGGCGAAGCCGATGTAGCTGTTGGGCTCGGCAATGAGGACGTCGCCGAGCGTCGCGAACGACGCGCTGACGCCGCCGTACGTCGGATCGGTGAGGACGACGACGTACAGGATCCCCTCCTCGTGCAGGCGGCCGATCGCCTGGCTCGTCTTCGCCATCTGCATGAGCGAGATGCAGCCCTCCTGCATCCGAGCCCCGCCTGAGGTCGCGATCAGGAGCAGCGGTGAGCGCGACTCCAGCGCGAGCTCGGCCGCGCGCGTGACCGCCTCGCCGACCCCGCTGCCCATGCTGCCGCCGATGAAGGCGAAGTTCATCGCGGCGACCACGATCGGGTACCCGCCAACCGCGCCGGTGCCGTAGAGCGCGCCTTCGCGGTAGCCGGTCTTCCGCTGGGCGTCGGCGATCCGCTCCGGGTAGGGCTTGCTGTCGGCGAACGAGAGCGCGTCGATCGGCTCGAGGTCGCCGCTGAGCTCCTCGTAGGTGCCGTCGTCGAGCAGCTGGTCGACCCGCTCGCGGATCCGCAGCCGGAAGTGATGGTTGCACTC
>JACDAN010000124.1 GCA_013695385.1 Actinomycetota bacterium
GGCAAGGACGCAGGGAGCGTTCGTATCCTCGGGATACGGGCGCGACTGAGGACGCAGTCCTGGGGGCGAGCAGCGCGGCCTGGCGGCACAGGCCGGTATTGCGCCAAACCCTCCTAGACCCGGCGGAGCGAGAGCCGCCCGAGTCCCGCCAACCGGGCACCGACCACGTCGTTTGCCGCGGCCGCGCTCGCAGCATGGCCCGACACCGCCGGCACGAAGACCTCCCGTCGAGTGCCTGCAGCGAGACGTCGGTGACCGCGCGGATCGTGGCCGTACGCGGGACGTCTCGGAGGAGCGCAATCTCGCCGAAGAAATAGCCAGGCCCGAACGTGCCGACGCTCCGGCCGTTCGCGCTCACCTCGACAGTTCCGTCCATGAGGACGTAGAAGCGGTCACCGGGCTCCCCCTGCCGAATGATCTCGTCGCCGGCCGGCAGCCGAAGGGACGTGAGGCTCCCCGCGAGGCGCTCCATCGCGGCCGGCGGCAGCGGCGAGAAGAGCGGGATCCGGCGCAGCAGCTCGGACGCCTCCGCCGGAACAGTTGACTCCGCGTCGATCGCGCGCAGAGGCCTCCAGGCGGCGAGCGCAAGCACGGGAAGCACGAGCGCCGTGACGAAGAGAGCACCACGAGTACCGGTCAACGCCATGAGCGGCGGGATCGCGACCGCTCCGATCCCGATGGAACCGACCCAGAGGCCCTCGATGAGGCCGAGCACGCGCGAGAGAACCTCGTCCGGAACCACGCGCTGGAGGAGGGTCAGCCCTGCGACGTCCATGAGGATGTTGCCGAGGCCGAGCGCAGCCAGCAGACCGATGGCAACGAACGGCTCGGGCCAGGCCCCCACGACCGCGATCGGGATGCTCCACACGATCATCCCGAGCCCGAGAACGAGGCCGAACCGGCCGGTGCCGACGAGGGCGAAGGTGACGACGGCCCCAACGACGCCTCCGACGCCGATCGCGGCATTCAGCGCGCCGACCCCGCCCTCACCGATCTCGAGCAGCTCGATCGCCGCAACCACGATGATCACGTTGAGCGCGCCCGAGACCAACGCCCAGACCGAATAGATGCCGACGAGGAGACCGATTTTGCGGTTCTCGGCGACGGCCTCGAAGCCCGCAACCGTCTCCGAGAGCACCTGACCGCGATCATCGGGCTCTGCACGCTCGACCCGAGGCACGTCGATCCGGGCGACGAGAAACGCGGCCCAGAGAAACGTCAGGGCGGTCGCCGCGAAGGCGACTTCGATCGAGGTCAACGCAAGGAGAGCCCCGCACGCCGCCGGACCGGCGAAGCTGCCCAGCCCCTCGAGCGTGCTCGAGGCCGTGTTCCCGGCGGCGAGCTCGCTCGGCGTCCGAGCCAGGGCAGGCAGAAGAGCCGCCTGTGCCGGCCAGAATGCGGTCGACACGATCGCAACGACGATGCTCAACCCGTAGACCGAGAGTTCAGGCGCATCCGCCGAGACGGCGACTGCGGAGAGAGCCGTCGCGCCGAACCGGACGAGGTTGCCCCACAACATCACGCGCTCGCGGGCGATCCGGTCGCCGAGCACAGAGAGGAACGGCGCCGCGACCGCCGACGGGATCATGCGAATCAGCCAGAAGATGCAGTGATGCAGCCGGAGCGGGTGCCGTCCCCGCGAGCCGACGACCCGCTCGCGCTGGACCAGAGACGATGCAGGAGATGGGCTATCGCGCCATCGATCTCCTCGTCGAGCGCTTCGCGACGCTCGGCGAGCAGCCGGTGATCCAGACAGCCAGCAAGGAGGAGATGGAGCTGAGCCTCCACGAGCCGCCTCCCGCCGAGCCGAGCTCGTTCGACGACCTCCTCGACAGGCTCACCACGGACGTCTTGCCGTTCATGAGCCGTGGCGACCACCCGCGGTTCTTCGCCTATATCCCGACCTCACCGACCTGGCCGAGCGTGATCGGCGACCTGCTTGCGACCGGCTTCAACATCTACCAGGGCGCCTGGGTCGAGTCAGCGGGACCGAGCGAGGTGGAGCTCGTCGTCATCGACTGGTTCCGGCAGTGGGTGGGGTACCCGGACACCGCGGGCGGGATCCTCCTGAGTGGCGGCTCGGCCGCGAACATGACAGCCCTCGCGGCCGCGGCGGACGAGAAGCTCGGCCCGCGCAGCCACGCCGGAACGATCTACGTCTCGACGCAAGCGCACTCCTCCGTGCTCCGCGCGGCGCGCGTCCTCGGCTTTCCGGCCGAGCATGTGCGGATCATCCCCGTCGACGACGACTTCCGGATGCGCGTCGACGAGCTCGAGCGCGCAATCACGGAGGATTCGCGCGAGGGTTGCCGGCCCTTTTTTGTCGTCGCCAACGCCGGCACGACGAACACGGGCTCCGTGGATCCCCTGGTGGAGATCGCCGCTCTCTGCGCCGAGCACGGACTCTGGCTCCAGGCCGACGCGGCGTACGGCGGGTTCGCGGCGCTCACCGAGCGCGGTCAACACGCGCTTCACGGCCTCTCGCTCGTCGACTCGATCACCCTCGACCCGCACAAGTGGCTCTACCAGCCGCTCGAGGCCGGGTGCTGTCTCGTCCGCGACCGCGAGCTCCTGCGCAAGTCCTTTTACATCGCGCCGGACTATCTTCGGGACGCCGAGGTCGCGGGCGACCGGGAGATCAACTTCAGCGACGTCGGGATCCAGCTGTCACGGCGTTCGCGAGCGCTCAAGATCTGGCTGTCGCTGCAGTACTTCAGTGTCGATGCCTATCGCTCCACGATCGACCGCTGCCTCGACCTCACGGCCCTGGCGCAGGACTACGTCCGTGAGTCACAGCGCCTCGAACTACTCGTGCCGGCGACGCTCGGCGTTCTCTGCTTTCGGTGCCGCCCCGATGGAATGGAGGACGAGGCGGAGCTGGAGCGCCTTAACGGCCGCCTCGTGTCGGCCCTGATGGACTCGGGCCGCGGGATGGTCTCGACCACGGTGCTCGAGGGCCGCCGTGCCGTTCGCCTCTGTGTGCTCAATCACAGCTCGACGGAGGACGACGTCCTCGAGGTGCTGCGCTTCTTCGAGGAGAACTAGCTGGCTGAGCGCTCGTCGCGCTTGCGCAGCGCGAGGCCGGTCAGGAGCTCGCGGACGATCCTGTCGGCGACAAGGGCGGTGAGGTCCGCCGACCCGGGCGAGGTCGGGATCACCTCGACGACGTCGGCTCCGACCAGCTCGAGACCCGCAGCCAGGCGTCGCACTGCAGGCAACAACTCGCCGGGGGTCATCCCGCCCGGCTCGGGCGTACCGGTTCCGGGTGCGTAGGCGGGATCGAGCACGTCAACGTCCACGGTCAGGAACACCGGCCCTTCGCCCACCACCTCGAGCGTCCGGTCGACGACGACGGCGATTCCCAGCTCGCGGACGTCGTGCATGAAGTAGCTCGTAATGCCCTTCGCCCTTTGCCAACCGAACTCGTTCTCGCCGGGCCAGTAACCGCGAAGGCCAATCTGGACGTAGCGCTTCGGGTCGATCCACCCGGCCTCCACGAGGCGGTACATCGGCGTCCCGTGCGAGCGTGAGACGCCGAAGACCTCCGTCCCGGTGTCCGTATGAGTATCGAAGTGGACGAGGCCGATCGGGCCGTGCACGGCGGCACAGGCCCGTACGTTCGGCTCGGTGATCGAATGGTCGCCGCCAAGGATGACGGGAAGGGCGTCCGCGGCCAACACCTGCTTGACGGTCGCCTCGATCGCGCGATGGGAGCGCTCCGCGTCGGCTGGGACGACCGCCGCGTCGCCGAAGTCGACGATCTTCAGCTCGGCGAACGCATCGATCCCGGCCTCCAGGTGCGGCCCCGGCGGGCAGCTGGCGGCCCTGATTGCGCGAGGCGCGAAGCGCGTGCCCGGCCGGTCGGAGACGAGATCGTCGGTCGGCGCCCCCACGATGGCAACGTCCACATCCTCGAGCGCGGCGGGATCCTCTGTGTAACACGCCCCGCCGAACGTCAGCAGTCCCGCGTAGTCCGGCTTCTCGCCGTACTCCGCCCACCGCTGGAGTGGGTCGATCACACCCCGGGCTTGGTGACCATCAGGAAGACGATCGAGACCAGGAGGAGGAAGTCGAGGTGGGAGAGCCTGAGTGTCCGGGCGATGCGCTGCTCCACCTCCGCGAAGGCTCCTTCCTCACTCGCGAGAAGCGCCGCAAGGCGCTTCCCCTCGGGCTCGAAGTAGCCGATGCCGGCGACGAGGCTGACCGCGAAAAGGATCAACGAGACCCAGACCCACTCCATGCCGAGCGTCCAGGGGCCGTCCCAGATCAGCAGGAAGCCGGCCACGACCACGGTCAGCGAGGCGGGCAGCAGGATCCGCTTGCCGAGGTCGCCGATGTGGGCCGCCACAGCGGCCGTGTGAGCACGGTCGCCGGTGCGGCGGGCGCGGATCATCAACGCCTGCGCCATCAGCACGCCCCCGACCCAGATCATTGCCGCGATCACGTGGACGAACTTCAGGAGCTCGTATCGGTCCATGCCTAGAACAGGCGGGAGAGCTTCATGGCGGCGCCCATGTCCCCGCGGACCTTGAGCTTGCCGGTCATGTACGCGGTGGTGGCGTTGAGATCACCCGAGGCGACCTGTTGGAACGTCTCCTCCGAGGCCGCAATCGTCGCGTCGGCCTCACCCCCGCCCTCGGTGACCGACACCGAGCCGTCGTCGACGTCGACCTTCCAGGTTCCGGCTCCCTCGATCTCGAAGACGTAGGAACTGGTCATGCCGGCCGTCTTGGTCGGATCCATCCGACCCTCGAGGCCCTCGAAGAACTCCCGCGCGCTCTGGCTCATGGCGGCGCGAGACTACCTCACGGGACCGCAGTCTCGGTCTGCAGCCGGCGGCCTCCTCTGGGCGACGGCAGGAGCACGGCAAGGACGATCGCAGCTGCCGGAATTGCCGCGCTCGTATAGAGCGCGGTGCGGAGGTCGACCGAGTCTGCAAGAGCGCCCAGCGCGGCGGCCGCGACACCGCCGAGGCCGATGGAGAAGCCGATCGAGATCCCCGAGGCGAGCCCGATCCGGCTGGGCAGGTACTCCTGGCTCATCACCTGGGTCAGGCCGAAGGTCCCGACAACGCAGACGCCGACGAGCGCGAGAGCCGCCGCGCCGGCCACACCCCCCACGGCGACGAACACAAGCGTCAGCGGCGGAGTCGCAACGATGCTGGCCACCAGCACCGGGCGGCGGCCGATCCTGTCTGCGAGCGGCCCGGCGGCGAGCGTCCCGACGCCGCCTGTGATCAGCATCAGCGAGAGCAGGTTGTTCCCGTAGGCCTTGGAATGCCCGAGCGAAACGGCCCAGAGCGGCACGAACGTCAAGAGCCCGAACCAGCCCACGCTGCGGAGCGCGATCACGCCCAAGAGCAACGAGAAGGCCCCGGGCCGGTCCTCACCCACGACCTCACGCGCCCGCCGCCGCTCCGGGGCGAAACCTTTCAGGTATCGCAGCGAGCGGATGAGGAGGACGACGACCACGATCGAAGGCAGGGCGAGGAGCAGCCCGCCCCAACGGCCGAGGAAGAGGAGGACCGGCGCGGTGGCGATCGCTCCGAGAGCGACCCCGAGATTCCCTCCGATCGAGAAGAGCGACATGCCGCTGGCGCGCCGGGTACCGCTTACGTAGTTGGCGAACTTTGAGCCCTCGGGGTGGTACGCAGCCGTCCCGAGGCCAGAGATGAGGACGAAAACGACGCAGAGAGCGTAGGAGGACGACGAGGCCGCGAGCGCCATTCCGCACCCGGCGAGCCCCACTCCGACCGGGAGCAGCCACGCAGCGCCGCGGCGGTCGGAGAGATGGCCGAAGAGTGGCTGCACGAGCGACGAGGCGGCCGCCGAGGCGAAGACGAGACCGCCGGCCATCGTGTAGCTCAGGTCGAACCTGAAGACCAGGAAGGGCAGCATCGCCGGCAGCACGCCGTTCGAGAAGTCGGTCGCAAGATGGCCGGCGGAAAGCGCCGCGATTGCGGGCCTGTCGATCTCCCTCCGCATTCCGGCGGAGGGTAGCGTTGCCCCTCTAGGCGGCCGCGGAGTCGTTCTCGGCCTTGGGCGGGCAGTGCCGCTCGATCAAGGCGTGCGAGAGCTCCCAGTGCGCCGACACGAGCTTGGTCCGGTTCAGCTCGAGAAGCTCGTGGGGCGAGCCGGTCGAGCGCATCGCCTGTCGCTCGAGCACGAGGTCGGCGATCTCCCCGATCAGGTTCTCGACAGAGGCGCGCTCAGGATGAATGCGCGTGGGGACACCTGGCCGCAGAATGCTCATGCCCACAGTCTCTATCGGCCGTATCAGGAAATGATTAAGCGGCGGAAAGAATTTTCGGAGATGTGTCTGAGTTAGCATCGTGCCTCCATGAGGGTTTCGATCTCGGGCCCCGACTCCCTTGGCGTCGATGCCCAGGTTGTTGCACTCACCGTCTCCAACGGCGGACGGCCGGCAGGCGCCCTCGGAGAGCGCGTCGCACCGATGCTCGAAGCCGATGGGTTTCGCGCCGATGGCGGCAAGGCGGTGCTCCTGCACCTGCCGCCGGATGCGGGACCCGAGCGCGTAGCAGTTACGGGCCTCGGTGAGACCGTCGACGCCGACGCCTTCAGGACGGCGGCAGGAGCGGTGGCCCGGCTCGTCGCATCGATCGGCGGCCGGCTCGTCTGGGTGCTCGACGACTCGATGCCGCTTCCGACCGCCGAGCAGGCGCGTGCCGTGGTCGACGGCCTCGTACTCGGCGGCTACGACCCGGGACGGTGGAAGTCCAACGGGCGCGAGATCGAGCTGGACGAGGTCGTCTTCGTTGGTGGCGACGACGGCATCCTCGAAGTGGTCGAGCGCACTCTCGTCGTCGCCCGCTGGGCGAACCGGGCGCGGGACTTTTCGAACGAGCCGCCGAACGAGCTGACGCCGGAACGCCTTGCCGCGCACGCCGAAGAGATCGCGGGTGATTCGGGGGGCCGTGTCGTCGCCGACTCCTTCGGCCCCGAGCGCATGGCGGAGCTCGGCATGGGCTCGTTCGGCGCGGTGGCACAGGGGAGCCACAACCCGGCACGGACGATCGTCCTCCGGTACGGACCGGAAGTCGCCGGAAACGGTGTCGTCCTGGGGCTCGTCGGCAAGGCCGTGACCTTCGACAGCGGCGGGATCTCGATCAAGCCGGCCCTCTATATGGAAGACATGAAAGGCGACATGGCCGGAGGCGCAGCGGTCCTCGCCGGCATGGGAGCGATCGCCGAGCTCGGGCTGCCGATCAGCGTCGTCGCCGTGGTCGGAGCGACCGAGAACATGGTCGGAGGAGGCTCGTTCCGCCCTGGAGACATCCTGCGCGCCGCGAACGGCAAGACGATCGAGGTGGTCGACACCGACGCAGAGGGCCGCCTCATCCTCGCCGACGTCCTCTGGTACGCCCGCGAGCAGGGAGCCACGCACCTCGTCGACTTCGCCACGCTGACCGGCGCCATGGCGCGCGCTCTCGGCGACCTCTACGCCGGCGTGTTCGGCAACGACGACGAGTGGCGCGACCAGGTCGTCGCGGCCGGAAATCGCGCCGGCGACCATGCCTGGGCGCTGCCCCTCCACCGGCGTTATCGGCTCTACACGGAGTCCGCGTTCGCCGATTTGAAGAACAAGTCGGTGCGGGGACAGGGCATCCCCGTGTACGCGGCCGAGTTCCTCCGCGAGTTCGCCGGCGACGGGCCCTGGGCCCATATCGACATGGCGGGCACCGGTTTCCTGACTTGGCCGCGCGACGACTACCTCATGCAGAAGGGCGGAACGGGCTACGGCGTCCGGCTGATCGCCGAACTGGCACGCTCTCTTACGTGAACCTCGACCTCACGGAGGAGCAGGAGCTCCTCAGGAGCACGGTCAGAGACTTCGCCCGCGAGCGCATCGCGCCGATTGCCGAGGAGCTCGACCGCGAGCACCGCTTCCCCTACGACCTCGTCCGCGAGCTGGCGGAGCTGGGGCTGATGGGGATGACGATCCCGGAGGACTACGGCGGCGCCGGCGCAGACACCGTCTCGTACGCGCTCGCCGTCGAAGAGCTGACCCGCGTCGACTCGTCCGTGGCGATCACGGTCGCCGCCCACCACTCCCTCGGAACGCTCCCGATCTACTACTACGGAACCGAGGAGCAGAAGCGCGAGTGGATCCCCCAGCTGGCGTCGGGCGAGAAGCTCGCCGCATTCGGGTTGACCGAGCCGGATGCCGGGTCCGATGCGGGGGCGGCCCGTACGCGCGCGGAGCTGTGCGACGGCGGGTGGGTCGTGAACGGGTCGAAGATGTTCATCACGAACGCGGGGACCGCCATCACGGCGTGCGTGACGATCACGGCGGTCACCGGGGACGGCGAGATCTCCAACCTGATCATCCCGAACGGCACGCCCGGCTACGAGATCGCTCCGCCGATGCAGAAGCTCGGCTGGCGCGCGTCGGACACGCGCGAGCTTGCGTTTCGCGATGTGCGGGTGCCGGAGGAGAATCTGCTCGGCTCGCGCGGCCAGGGATTCCGGCAGTTCCTGGAGATCCTCGACGGCGGGCGGATCTCGGTGTCGGCGATGGGCGTCGGGCTCGCGCAAGGCGCCTACGATCTCGCGGCCAAGTACGCGCAGGAACGGCAGCAGTTCGGCAAGCCGATCGCAAAGTTCCAGGCCGTCCAGTTCGCCCTCGCGGACATGGCCACCGAGATCGAAGCCGGTCGAAACATGGTGATCAAGGCCGCGTGGCTCAAAGATCAAGGGCGACCCTTCGCGAAGGAGGCGGCGATGGCGAAGCTCTATACGGGGGAGCTGTCCCACCGGGCAGCGAACGCTGCGCTCCAGATCCACGGAGGCTACGGCTTCATGGACGAGTTTGCGATCTCGCGCCTCTACCGGGACCAGAAAATCCTCGAGATCGGCGAGGGCACGAATGAAGTGCAGCGCATGGTCATCGCTAAACACCTCGGCCTCTAGCCTCGTTTTCGCGAAAAGCCTCACGACTTTCCGCGACGTTCCGGGAAGCCGGGCGCCGCTCCGCGGCGCGCGGCGCGAACGCCTCGCCCCTAGACGGCGAATCGGTCGATGGCAACGTCGAACGAGCCAAACCCGTTCGACCACGACGCACCGTCGCGCAACGCCTAGAGCCGTGGGCGGCTCCTTGTAGGGTTCGCAGCGTGCTCTTTCGCCAGTTCGTCGACGACGACCTTGGCTGCGCCTCCTACCTGATCGGCGACGAATCTTCCGGCGAAGCCGTCCTCGTCGATCCGGTCTATGCCGTCGACCAGTACCTCGAGTCGGCGGACCGCGAGAGCGTGCGGATCGTCCGTGTCCTCGAGACGCATACGCACGCCGACCACCTATCCGGACACGGGCGTCTTGCGCTCGACCACGACATCCCGGTCTCCGTGCATCCGGCGGCCGAGCCGGAGCATCCGTACGACCCGCTTGCCGACGGAGGCGAGATCGCCGTGGGGGCGGTGTGCATCCGCGTCCTGCACACCCCGGGGCACCGGCCGGAGCACTGTGCGTTCGCGGTCGTCGACACGGAGCGAGCCGACGAGCCGTGGCTGACCTTGACCGGCGACTCGCTGTTCGTCGGCGATACGGGGCGACCCGACCTCGCGGTGGAGGCGGTCGAGGGCGCGAGGGCGCTGTACGGAAGCCTTCAGAGGCTCCTCGAGCTGTCTGACGGCGTCGAGGTCTACCCCGGCCACGTCGCGGGGTCGCTCTGCGGCTCCGGTATGAGCTCGAAGGCCTCCTCGACGATCGGGTTCGAGCGCCGCTTCAACCACAAGCTCGCGCGCGCCGACGAAGAAGAGTTCGTGTCCGAGGCGATCCGCGCCGGGGTTCGGCCGCCGAACATGGAGCGCATCGTCGAGCTCAACCGGGGCCCGTTCGTCGGCTCGCCGGCGCCGATCACGCCGTTGAACGGCGACGGAGGCGACGCGATCCTCGACGTCCGTCCCGCACAGGCGTTCGCGGCGGGGCACGTGCGTGGCGCCCTGAGCGTCCCCGTCGGAGGTGGCGGGTTCGCGACGAAGGCGGCATTCGTGCTTCCCCAGGGCGAACGGGTCGTGATCCACGCTGCCGATGACGAACAAGCCCGGCGGGCCGCGGTCGGCCTGCGGTCCGTCGGCATCCTCGACCTCCTTGGCTACCTGCTCTCGCCGCCGGCGCAGGAAGAGGCTCCAGCCGTCGACCTCGAGGAGCTCGACCGGCTCCTGGAGGCAGACCAGGTGGAGGTGGTCGACGTCCGTGAGCCTCACGAGCGCGACGCCGGCTACATCCCCGGCAGCCGGAACATCCCGTACCGCCTGATCCGGGAGTGGGCCGATGACCTCGAGGGCGGGAAACCGGTCGTCACCATCTGCTCCAGCGGATCGCGGGCCGGCGTGGCCGCGAGCGTACTGGTGGTTGCGGGGGTCGACGCGCGGCCCGTCCTCGACGGCGGCATCCAGGACTGGGCCGACCGGGGAGGCAAGACCGTCTCGTTCCGACGCTGCGGCTCCTAGGAGGGTTTGGCGGAACGACTAGCGAAACGGCCGCTCAGGGTAGGATGATGGCATGAAGAAGTCACTGCCAGTGGTGAAGTCCTCCTGCGGCTGCGGTTGTGGCTGCGGGGGCGGCGATAAGTA
>JACDAN010000131.1 GCA_013695385.1 Actinomycetota bacterium
CGCCCGGCCGACATCAGGTCCACGCCCGTCACCTTGAGCATCGTCACCGGCAGGCTCCCCTCGTAGCGCTCGTGGCCGCCGACGGCGTTGATCCCGGCGATGCGGCCCTGATCGACGGCGGCGGGCCAGAAACCCGAAACGGTCCCGCGATGCTCGGCGGCGTCGCCGGCCGCGAGGATCGCGGGTGCGCTCGTCCTCAGCTCGTCGTCCACGACGATCCCGCGACCCACCTCCAGGCCTGCCTCCTGTGCGATCTCCACGTTCGAGCGGATCCCGGCGGAGACGAGGAAGAGATCGCAGATCCACCCGAACACCCGGCCCGAGCCCGTCAACACCCGCCCCCGGCAACGCCTGCCCGGTCAACACCAGGTAGTCCGCAACGAGCTGCGTCGCGCTGGGCCAGCTCGTCATGTGCGTCTCGTTTCGCAGCCCGGCCCTGCTCGCGAAGATGGCGGCGACGGCTGACGCGGTCAGCGGCGGCCGCCTGATCCTCGGACTCGGGCGGCTGGTACGACGTGGAGTACGAGGGGTTCGGCTACCCGACCGACCACTGTGTCGGCCGGTTCGAGGAGGCGCTCCGGATCATCGGCCCGCTCCTGCGCGGGGAGCGCGTGACGTTGGCCGGCCGCTACCACCAGGTCGGCGAGGCCGTCCTGCTCCCGCCGCCCGACCGGCAGATCCCGATCCTCGTCGCGGCCAACCGCCCGCGGATGCTCCGGCTGACCGCGCGCTACGCCGATGCCTGGAACACCGCCTGGTTCGGGTATCCAGACGACCGGCTCCGCCAGCGACTGGCCGACCTCGACGCGGCCCTTGCCGTCGAAGGCCGAGACCCGGCCACGCTCCGACGGACGATCGGAGTGCGTGTCCAGGACCGCGACGCGACCGCCTCGGACGAAGCAGATGACCTAGCTTGTGGAGGCACGTTCGACGAACTCGCGCGGGCGATCGACTCGTACGAGGTGCTCGGCTTCGACGACGTCATCGTCGGGCTCGAGCCGATAACTGAGCGGCCGCTTGATCGTCTCGGCGAGGCCCTCCGGCTCGGCCGCTAGTCAGACCTGACTTCGGTGGGGACGGTCATCGGTCAGACCGTTAGCCCGATCGGTCCGTGACGGCGCCCTCGCGCACAGCGCCACCGATCGTCAGCGGCCGCAGGCCAGCCCTCGACGCTCGACGGGCGCTCGATGAGCGCTGCTGTCAAGATCACGTTGTCCACCGAGGTGTCCAGCCAACCGGGGCCGGCGGAGGGTTTGTCTCCACGAGCTGCGTCTCGTCGCGGTTCCAGGGGCACTTCGTCTTGGACGTTCGCGATCCTGCCGATACCCTGGATGCACGGGCGGTTAGCTCAGCTGGGAGAGCGCCTGGTTTACACCCAGGAGGTCGCTGGTTCGAACCCAGCACCGCCCATCCCATGGATGACCCGTCTCCGCAGCTTCAGCGGGGGGCAGAACGGCCGTTGGCAAGCGTTTTGGCAAGTCCAGCATCCGCGCGCTCGCCCTTCGGACATCCAGCCTGGTCGAAGGATTCGAGGGCTCACCGGAAGGGCTCCGAGGACGGGTTAGGACGGGCTGTACTTGACTGCAACTTGACTCTTTCGGTCGTCAGGGGATCAGGTCGGCGACGCCCTTGGCCTTCTCGATGCGAGCCTCCAGTTCGAGGAACTGGTCTGCGAGAGCCGACTTCCGCTCCAGCTCGGAGCGCAAGCGACTCGAGGCTCGACTCCGGGCCAACCCGTCCAGCTCCAAGTGCACCTCCCTCGCCGCGCGGCTCGACGCACTCAGGCAGACCTACATCGAGTCCGCCGAGGGAGAGCGTCGGTTCCTCAAGAAGCTGCTCGAGATCGCTCGCGAGGTCGTCCAGGCCGACCGCGAGCAGGTAGCCGAGGAGGGTGCCTCGGCGGTCGCCGACGACGCGACGGGACGAGTCAATCGTCCGCTCCGATCATCAGCCCGCCCACGCGGTCGTACGACTCCTCGAGCCGACACGAAAATGATCGAGACTTCGTCAGCGTACATTCTGCGCAAATCTGCGCACCTGGCCTAAAAACTTGACATTCCTACCGAAGGTTTATAGTCTCGACCAAGGCCTACCGAAAGTGGGCTGATTGCGGGCCATCTTGGAATGGCCTTACTGCGGAATAGGGGGAGAGCTTTAATGAAGAACTGCGGCCAGGGGCCCTCGAGGGTTCCGACAAGCACTGCGTGTACAACGCGTTACTCTGAGACTCGACCACCGCGTGCGAGACGGGCGAGGAGCCTTGCGCTTGCGCTCTCTCTCGCCTCCTCTCTCTTCGTCGCTTTCTCCCTTGCGTCGCCCTCGGTCGCCGCAGCCGAACCGACACTGACGACGGGCAAATGGGATTACGCGCCTGGCGAGGTCGTCGACATCTCGGGGACAGGTTTTGCGCCCGATACGACGTACGCCATGCCTGTAAAGCGCCCCGACGGCAGCATCGTCGTCGTCGACCCGATCCTCCACTTGGCGACACCCGGGTGGCAGTGGGCGACGTCCGACGCCGCGGGAAACCTGACGTATGACTATCAGCTAAACGGAATCGAAGGGCTCTACGAGGCCCGTGCCTATCCCGCGAATTGGTTCGGCGACTGGTACTCCCAGCCCGTCGCGAGCGTGATCTTTTCGGATTCGGCCGCGCCGAAAAACACAATTTGCCACTCGACCGGGTCCGCCTCGAACCCGTACCAGCGGATCGTCATTGGCAGCTTGGCGGGGCATGAGGATCATGTGAAGGACATCGTCTTTCTTTCGCAAGAGGTGTCGTGCCCAAGCAGGTTCACGCTGAATAAGCTCTGTGCGACCTCCCCGGGCGATCAGCTGCCGGCGAACCAGCAGTTCTCGTTCAGCGTCCCGGCGTATAACGGGCAGAGGACGGAGACCCTGAGTTGCGGAGGCACGGTAGAACTCGCCATCGGCGTCGGATCGAACAAGACGATCACCGAAACTTCCGGCAAT
>JACDAN010000142.1 GCA_013695385.1 Actinomycetota bacterium
CGCGGTCATCGTTCACGCGAACGCCGATAACTACGCGAACATCCCGACTGCCCGCTATGACCCGGATCCCGACGCGACGACGTTGGCCACGGGTGACGCGGGCGGCAGGGTCGCCTGCGGAGTGATCGAGGCTCGCGGGAACGACGGTGCGACTAGAGCCGTGAGATAAGCCCCGTTGAGGGACTGGTGGATCGCGGAAAACCCGAGCCACCAGTCCCCCCGAACTTCGCAGGCCCGCTGCCGGTCCGGAAACGAGAACGTTCAGGCTTCCCGTGCGCAACCGGCGTGTGGGGGTGCGCAAATCGGCTGGAGGTCGCACGTTCGAATCGTGCCGGGCGCACCTCGAGAAAGGCCCGCTAGTGCGGGCCTTTTCGCTCGGGCGGGTGAGTGCGATGGTCAGTCGCGTGTGCCCAAGACGTGCCCGCCCGCCGCGTTTTCTCGGGCGTCGAAGGCGTCGAGGCGCCCCGACTCCCACTCGTCCGCGTCAGGCGCAAGGTGGCCGTAGGTCTGGTCGATCATCTCGACGCTCGTGCCCATCCGGCGCGCCAGCGCGAAGAGGGAGATGCCGGCCGCAATCGAGAACGCCGCGTAGGTATGCCGGAGGGCGTACGGCGGGCGGTAGTCGAGCCCTACCGCGCGCAGCGCCGGCCGCCAATGGCGAGCCCGGAAGTTGCCGAGGTCGAGGTAGCCCGCGCCGCGGGCGTGCCCAAAACGTGCCCACGCCAGAGAAAAACGGCCCGCGCAGCCAAGCGGCGGGCGCGGCGCTGGCAAAGCGCAAAGCCGCAACCCGAGCCAAGTCGTGCCCTCCGGCGGCTTCTCCGCGCATCCCCCGCGCTGCCCTGCGGAGGCAGAGGTCGCACGTTCGAATCGTGCCGGGCGCACTGTCCAAATCGGACATCTTGATCCGACGGCAGCAAGCGGCAAGACTCTCTCTGTGCCACGCTGGGTCCGGGTCTTGCTGATCGTCCTCGTCGTCGCCGTCGCGATCTATCTCGTCGGCTTCGTCCTGTTCAACACCGGCGGCTCGATGCCAGGCTCGGGCACGGGCGACGTGCTCACGCAGACGACGCCCTAGCGCCGCCGACGGTCAGGTCGGCGTCGTCGGGGACCTCGGTTCGGACATAGGCGAGCGCGAGACCTGCGACGGACGACGTGATCCGGCCGACGGCCTTCTGGCCCAGGAAGACCTCGGTCTCAGGCTCCGGCCTGCCTTCGACCTCAAGGGTCCGCAACCCGCGGTTCGCCTTGCCGCGGTGGTGCAATCGCGCGATCGGCTCCTGGCCCGGGTAGCAGCCCTTCGAGAAGCTCACGTGCGTCTCGGTGAGACCCGCCTCCGCCGGCAATACGCGGTCGTCGATCTCGCGGCCCCAGCGCGGGCGCCGCGCTCGGATCCGCATCCGCTCGAGCTCCTCCTCGCCCGCGAGCTCCGAGGGAAAGGGGGTGTCGAGCACCTCCACCGCGGGCACGCCGTACTCCTCGTTCGGGATCCCTTCGGCGTCGCCGAAGACGACGTGGGACGTGTGCTCCTCGAGCTCGATCTCGCACTTTGCGGCGAACCGAGCGCGGAGGAGCGTCGAGCGAACCGTCTCGCCAAGCCCCGACTCGGTGAGCAGCAAGAAGTCGTCCTCCGCTCTCTGCACCACCACCAGGGGCGCGATCACGCGTGCCTTCGGCGTGAGGAGCAGTGCACTGCACGGCGCTTGCGCGACGTCGTTGGAGACCATGCGCTGGAGAAAATCGGCCGCGTCCGGGCCTCGCACGGCGACGTAGTCCCGCGGTCGAACGGCTGCTGTCGGCCTGGCGATCTCCACGCTGACTAGTGTAGGAAGCGATGTTCCGCTCCCGCGCCATGCGGAAGGTGGAGGAGGCGGGGTACGACCCCGAGCGCCTTCCCCCGGGCCAGTACCTGACCGAAAAATGGCCGGTGCTGCACGCGGGGACCGTGCCGGACACGGACCTCGCGACCTGGGACTTCAAGGTTTCCGGCTCGGTCGAGACCCCGGTCACGCTGTCGTGGGCCGAGCTCATCGCTCTGCCGAGCACGGAGATCACGATCGACATTCACTGCGTGACCCGCTGGAGCCGCTTCGACACGAGCTTCAAGGGGGTGCACTGGAGCGAGCTCGCGAAACTCGTGTGTCCGAAGCCAGCCGCGCGCTACGTCGGCGCGCATGCGGAGCAGGAGTTCACGGCGAACGTCCCGCTGAAGGCGCTCGAGGACGAGGACGCGCTCCTCGCCTACGAGGCCGACGGCGAGCCGCTGACGCGCGAGCACGGCTGGCCTCTGCGCCTCGTGATCCCCAAGCGCTACTTCTGGAAGAGCGCCAAATGGCTGCGGGGAATCGAGCTTCGCGACCACGACGAACCGGGTTTCTGGGAGCGCCTCGGGTACCACAACGAGGCCGACTACTGGAAAGAGCAGCGCTACGAGTTCTGAATGACGAAGGGGCGCCCGCGGGCGCCCCTTCGGTTTCGACCGTTCTTGTGAACTAGCCGGTCGCCCTGTAGTGCAGCCAGGCGTCCTGCATCCGTGCAGCCTGGCCCTTCGTGAACTGGTTGTAACAGGAGTCGTACGAGTAGTCCATGTAGTTGTGGATCGAGTCGATTCCCGGCTCGGCGCAGCTGTCCTGCCCGATCGGGCACCCGCGCGTCGCGATCCTCTGCGGCGGCGTGTCGTCGACGTAGTCGCCCCAGTTGTTGCAGGCGCCGTTGAAGACGTGGTGCAAGTGAATCCAGTGGCCGACCTCGTGGGTCGCCGTGTGGCCGAGGTCATACCGGGTCGCGTAGCGGCTCGACGCGCCCGGCATCGACTCCCAGTCGACGACGATCCCGTCGAGGTACTGCCGGGCATCCGGGAGCCCCGGGAAGTACGCCCAGCCGAGATACGCACCGGCGGTGGTTGCATAGAGGTTCAAGGCGTCCCAGCCACCCCGATGGAGCGACTTCTTCATCTCCCGTTCTTCGCTGCTGCCAGGCCCGGCGGCGTGCCACGCGGCGTTGTCCGTCCGCGTCACGATCACTCGAAGGGGGCATACGTCGCAGGCGGTCCGGGCCGATATTCGGAGCAACCCACCTCCACACCCCTCAGAGTCGGCTCTTACGGGTCGCTTCAATGAGAGACAAGAGGCCGGCAGTTTGCCGGCCTCTTTCTATTTCTTGCACCAGTACGTCCGCCCCCCGTACACGACTCTTCGCCGGAACGTCTCGTCCCTGTTGTCCGAGTACGGGGCGACACAGCGAAGGCCGCGCCAACGGTAGGCGCGTGGTCGCTCGGACAGGTGTGATCCTGATGGCAACGTGCTCTGTGCGCGCCCGCTGGTGAAGCCGCGTAGCCGAGCGTTAGTAGGGACATAGCGACGACTCCAGCGACGATAAGGGCAGGCAGATGAGTCAGTTCCTCTTCCTGAAGATGTAGGACAGGCCCTTCAGTACTCGGACCGATGCGGTGGGGCCGCGAGGCGGAAACCCACGGCCCTACGGTATGACAGACCTGATGGCCGTTCAAGACAAGGCCTCGTGAGACATGGCGCTCTTCGTCGCAAAATGAAACACGGAGGGCCGGCAGATGCCGGCCCTCCGTGTGAAGCAAGAGCCCGAGGGGCTCTACATCATGTCGGGCATCCCGCCGCCCGGCATGCCAGCGCCGACCGGGTTCTTCTCCGGCGCCTCGGCGACGACTGCCTCGGTGGTGAGGATGTTCTTCGCGATCGACGCCGCGTTCTGCAGCGCCGAGCGCGTGACCATCGTCGGATCGATGATCCCGGCCTTCACCAGGTCCTCGACCTCGCCGGTGTCCACGTTGAGGCCGTGACCGGCCTGCGCGTCGCGCACCTTCTGCACGACGACCGAGCCCTCGAGCCCGGCGTTGGCGGACAATTGGCGGATCGGCTCCTCGAGAGCCCGAACGATGATCGCGGCACCAGTCCGCTCGTCGTCCTCGAGCTTGTCGAGCTTGATCGCCGACGTCGCGTTGAGGAGTGCGACTCCTCCGCCCGGGACAATGCCCTCCTCGAGGGCCGCCCGGGTGGCCTGCACTGCGTCCTCGACGCGGTGCTTCTTCTCCTTCATCTCGGTCTCGGTTGCAGCACCGACCTTGATGACGGCAACGCCGCCGGCCAGCTTGGCGAGACGCTCCTGGAGCTTCTCGCGATCGAAGTCCGAGTCGGTGGTCTCGATCTCAGCTTTCAGCTGCTTGATCCGGCCCTTGATCGCCTCGGAATCCCCGGCTCCGTCGATGATCGTCGTCGAGTCCTTGTCGACGACGACGCGGCGGGCGCGGCCGAGCTGCGCGATCTTCGTGTTCTCGAGCTTGAGGCCCATCTCTTCGGTGATCACCTCGGCGCCACTGAGGATCGCGATGTCCTCGAGCATGCGCTTGCGGCGGTCACCGAAGCCCGGCGCCTTGACGGCGACGGCGGTGAACGTCCCGCGCAGCTTGTTCACGACGATGGTGGCGAGAGACTCGCCCTCCACGTCCTCCGAGACGACCAGCAGCGGTCGACCGGCCTGGATGACCTGCTCGAGTACCGGCAGGAGGTCCTTGACGGCCCCGATTTTCTGGTTCGCGACCAGGATGTACGGGTCGTCGAGCACGGCCTCCATGCGCTCGGCGTCGGTGATCATGTACGGGGACAGGTAGCCCTTGTCGAACTGCATGCCCTCGGTGAACTCGAGCTCGAGACCGAAGGTCTGGCCTTCCTCGACGTTCACGACACCGTCTTTGCCGACCTTGTCGATCGCGTCGGCGATGTTGTCCCCGATCTCGCGCTCGCGAGCGGAAATCGTGGCAACCCGGGCGATGTCCTCTTTGCCCGAGATCTCCTTCGACTGCTTCTTCAGGTCCTCGACGACAGCGTCTACGGCCTGCTCGATGCCACGCTTGATCCCCATCGGGTTCGCGCCCGCGGCGACGTTCTTCAGGCCCTCACGGACGATCGCCTGGGCGAGGACGGTCGCCGTGGTCGTTCCGTCGCCGGCGACGTCGTTCGTCGCGGTTGCGACCTCGCGGACGAGCTGGGCGCCCTGATTCTCGAAGACGTCCTCGACCTCGATCTCACGTGCGATCGTGACGCCGTCGTTCGTGATCGTGGGCGCGCCGAACTTCTTGTCGAGGACGACGTAGCGTCCCTTGGGACCAAGGGTGACCTTGACCGCGTCGGCGAGGATGTTCACGCCCCGCTCGAGTGAGCGACGCGCCTCCTCGCTGAACTTCAGTTCTTTATGTGCCATTCAGTTTCCTCCGTCGTTAGGGCGAGTTAGGCGGTTGCGCCCGCCATCTCTTTCTTCTTGCCGGCGGACTTCGCGGCGCGGCTCGCAACCTTCGCGAGCACATCGGACTCGCGCAGGATCAGGTACTCGTCGGCGCCGACCTTGATCTCGGTGCCGCCGTACTTCGAGAAGACGATCTCATCGCCGTCGGCGATCTCCATGCCGACGAAATTTCCGTCCTCGTCGCGCGTGCCCGGCCCGACCGCGAGAACGCGGCCGCGCTGGGGCTTCTCCTTTGCCGTATCCGGCAGCACGATGCCGCTCATCGTCTGTTCCTCTTCGTCGAGGACTTCCACGATGAGGCGGTCACCAAGCGGCTGCAAATTCATTCAACCGACCTCCTCTAGAGACTTTGTGACATTTCCTGGCACTCTCGGGGGAAGAGTGCCGAGGCATATTAGCGGTCTTTACCCCTGCTGTGCAACTTTCCGGGCCCACTCTGTTACAAACACGGTGATGCGTCGCGAGTTCTCGGCCGGAGGCGTCGTGGTGCGCCGGTTCCACGGGCATTGGTGGCTGGCAGCGATCCGGCCCGGAGGAAAGGCGTCGGGAGTGTGGGCGCTGCCGAAAGGAAATGTCGGAGCAGGGGAACCGCCCGAGGAGACCGCGGTGCGTGAGGCGGCTGAGGAGACCGGGCTCGAGACGGTCCTCTCGGGCAAGCTGGGCGATGTGAAGTACGTCTACACCTGGGGAGGTGAGCGCATCTTCAAGGTTGTAAGCTTCTACCTCCTCCGCTATCGGCGTGGCCGCATCGGTGACATTCCGGCGGCCTTCCGGCACGAGGTCGAGGAGGTGCGGTGGCTGCCACTCGAGGACGCGCCACGCCTGCTGTCCTACGACGGCGAGAGCGACATGGCCAGGAAAGCGCTGACCGCGCTGGAAGGTGAGACTCTATGATCGGCCGACCCCGAGGCACGGACCGATGCACGAGCCGATGTACGCACTGAACTTTTACTCACCCCTGGTCGCCGACCAGCTCCGAAACCGTCGGAAGACGGCGACGATCCGCCTCGGCAACAAGTCGGCGAAGTACAAGAAGGGGATGGTTGTCCACGTCCTCGTCGGCGCCCGCTTCGGCCCGCGCGACCGGATCTTCGACGCCGTCATCGACAAGGTCGAGGTCAAGACGCTCGGCGAGCTCTCCCCCCGGGAGATCGAGCACGACAACCCGGAGATTCGCCGGTCGGACGAGATGGCGCACTGGCTCGCCCAGCTCTACAACCGCGAGGTGTCCGAGCAGGACACCGTCACGGTCATCCGCTTCTCTGAGATCCGGGCCTGACGGCCCTCTCTTCGCTGAAAGTCTCCCGACTTTCAGCGACCCTTCGGAAGCCGGACGCCGCTTCGCGGCGCGCGGCGCGGTTGTTGGCCGCGGGAAGCGCGGCGATGGTGTTGATGTCGGTGAGCGGAACGGGCGGAGCCCGTTCCGCGGCGTTACAGAGCTAGCGGCCTGGCTTGCGGATCGGAACCCCGAAGAGCTCGCGCGGACGGAGCTCGACTCCGCAGGCTTCGCATTCGACTGTGAACACCGAGGTGAACCGCGCGTCACACGCCGGGCAGCGCCAGCGCATCTCGCCCTCGCATTGCGGACAGGCCGTGGGCAGCTCGGCTTCCCACTCATCGAAGTAGCGCTGGGCGAACCCGCACGCGAGGCAGACGGAGGCCCAATCCCCGAGGGTCTTGCGCCGTTCCTCCTTGAGCCAGTTCCCCGCGCTGCCCACACGGGCAATCTAGAGGATCGTCAGCGGGGTCCCGACCGGCATCAGCCGCTCCAGCCGAAGGATGTCCTCGTTCCGCAGCCGAATGCACCCATGGGACACACGGCCCGGCAGCAACCAGGGCGCGTCGGTTCCGTGGATCCCGACGAACCCGCCGCCCGGCCAGTCGGTCAACACATCCGACCGCGCGCTCGTCCCGAACGCGACGGGCCCGTAGAACGGATCGGAGAAGCCTAAGAGCTTCACCCGAACGTAGAACTCGCCCGCCGGGGTGGGCCAGCGCCGCTCCCCGATGCCGATCCGCGCCCGCCAGACCTGTCGGCCATGGCGGTAGAGCGTTGCTCGCAGCGCCCGGCGGTGGACGACGAGCCGTGTTCCGACGGCCGTGTAGCCGCCGAGAGCCGAGCGAGGCACCCAGCCGGTCGAGTTGTTCGGGAGCACCGGCAGCTGTACGCGAATCCAGAGCCGCCCTGAAGGGTCCTCGAACCGCTCGAGAGCCAGGACGAGGTTCGTCGTCCCCTCGGGTGTCTGGGGGCGGAGCCGGGCGAGCACCGGAGACGAAGCGAGCGGATGGGCGCGAGCGACTACCCGCCCGAGCACCGGCGCCCATCTCGAAACAGAGCCTGCTGAGAGCTTAAAGGTCCGCTCGACCCTCCATGAGGCTTGAGCGGGAATGACGTCGGCCAGCCCCGACAGGCTGACGGCACGAACCTCGAAGCGGTACGGGCCAGGTTCTAGCTTCCGGTAGACGACCGGCGAGCGGCACGCCGTGAACACACCTTCGTTGATCCGGCACTCGAAACGTGCGTCGGAGTGGGACGCCGTGAACGCCAACCGTGCTCTCCTGTTCGTGACGAGAGCTGGTGGGGCCGCCGTAATCGCGGTGTCGGCGAGGAGCGGGCGGCCGGCATCCCCCGCCGCCGCCTGTGGAGCGACGAGCAGCAACAGGGCGGCCAGAACGATCAGGCCGCCCTGTTGCTTCGAGGTCGCCCCGCTATCCGGTGAAGAGCGGCGCACCACCCGAGACCGTTCGGATCGGCCCGGCGAGGAAGCGTGTCCCCTTGACCGCCGCCAGCACCTGCTTGAGCGAGGCAGCCGGATCGAAGGCCGTCGGAGCCGGGGGCTTCCCGGCGATGTGTCGGATCCACGCCGCATGCCGCGCCTCGACCGAGTGTACGGACAGGGCGGCCGCGAGGATCGAGTCGGTCTGGATCCTCGGAGCCTGGCCCTTGTACGCCTTCACGCCGGTGTCCTCGAGGACGATCGCCGTTGCCACGAACCGGCTCTGGCTCTCGGTCGTCCCGCGGAAGTTGAACCGCGGCTTCTTGATCGCCGAGGAGCCGAGGGCGCCCGAGAGGAACTTCACGTGCGTTCGCTCATGGGCGGCGACGACTCGCGCAAAGGCAAGCACGTCTCCGCGAAGCGCCCCCATCCGGAGGGCCTCGGCGTAGAACTCTGCCTCCAGGTGCTCGAGGGCGTGGGCGAATTGCAGAATCGCCACGTCCGTGGAGGTTTGGGCCCTCGCGTCGGCGGCGCCGACGAGCGCCGACGCGCCGAGCGTGCCGCCCGCCACGAGGAAGCCCTTGCGGAAGAAGCCGGCCCGGCTGTCACCCGAGACGCGGTCTGCAGCTTCCTGAATCGCACCGTCGGTGTCGACGGCTTCGAGCGTGAGTACGTCAGTCATCGCTTCTCCTCTCATCACGCTGGTCAACCGACGATGAACCGGGTCTTCGCGACCGCGGCCTCGATTTGTCTCTTGGTCTTCGCTTGATCGAACGCCTTCGGCGCCGGGTTCTGGTTGATGATGTCCCGGATCCACGCGGCATGACGGGCCTCGACCGAGACGACCGAGCCGGCAGCGGCGAGGTACGCAGGGTTGCTCAGGTTCGGCCCCTGGCCGTTGTAGGCCGCGACGCCGGTGTCCTCGAGCACGACCGCAGTCGCCTGGAACATGCCCTGGTCCTCAGTCGTGCCGCGGAAGTTGAACCGCGGCTTCTTGCGGGCCGCCGAACCGAGCGCGCCCTGGAGGAACTGGACGTGCGCACGCTCGTGCGCTCCGACGACGCGGGCGAACTGCAGCGTTTCGCCCTGGAGCTCGCCGCCGGCAACGGCCTGCGTGTAGAACTCCGCCTCCAGGAACTCCAGGAGGAGCGCAAAGTTCAGGATCGCGATGTCCTGCGACTGCGACTTCGCGCCCAGCGCGAGCTTGGGAAAGCCGCCGAAGAGAACGCCGCCGGCGAGGAACGTGCCTCCTCCGACCACCGCCTTCTTCAGGAAATCGGTGCGCGAATCGGCGTTGGCCTCATCGAGCGCCTCCTCGATCGCCCCGTCAGGATCGACGAGCTCGAGGGTGAGAACTTCGGCCATGCGAAACCCCTCTCCGTTGAGAGGCTCGCCAGCCGAGCGGAGAATCTAGCGAATGAATCTGCAGGACGGTCGGGTGTGTGTGCGAACGCACATGACGTCCGAACCGATCTTCGCCCCCATCCGAATGAATGCCTACGGGCGGCGGGCGTCCCATAACGGCTCGCCAGCCGCATGCCTCGCCGCCCATAAACTCTCTCCTCGCGCCGGGTCAGCGGTTCTGAAGCGTGTCGAGCCCGATGGCGAGGGCGATCCCCAGCCGGCGGTCGATCGTGCGATCCCGGTCGCCCGAGAGGTCGAGGACGTACTGGTCTCGCACCTTGAACTTCCGATCGAGGCTGCCGACCACCTCGCCCGCCACGAGGATCTCGAAGTTGTACGGGATCGGGACGTAGCCGCCGACATAGGGCACGAAGTCGACGAGACGTCGCGCGATCGCCCCGAATGTCGAGCGCTCGCGTGCCAGCGCGACGTCCTCCTCGTCCGGCCCGCCGACGTGCCAGGTCGAGCGCAGCAGCGATTCCTTGAACTTGTGCGAGAGAAGGCCGATCCGCTGCTCGCCCTCGAACACGTCGTAGCGCGAGCCGCCGAAGTCCAGCATCAAGCGCGCCTTGAGCCGGAAGAGCTCCCGCGCCTCCTTCTCGTCGGCGTAGAAACGGATGTCCTCCTTGATCGCGAGCTTCTTCTGCCGCACGTAGGCAACCGGAGGCCCCGCCGGCGTCTCGCCGATCGCAAGCGGCGTGACCCGGTAGAGATTCGCCACGGGGCGGATCACCTGGTCGACGAGGAACCGGTCGTAATCGAAGGTCATCGCTCCGACCCTAGTCGTTAGAGTTGTGGTGCGATGGCGATCGCCCGGGAAGCCGAGCCCGTCAGCTCCCTGCGCGAGATTCGCGAGGCGGGCCTCGACCGCGAGGACCTCTTCGGGATCTACCGCAGCATGCTCCTCACGAGAGGCGTGGAGGAGCGCGGGCACATCCTCTACCGACAGGGGAAGATTCCAGGCTCGTTCTACACGGGGCGCGGCAACGAGGCCGGCTCCGTGGGTGTCGCCACCGCCATGGGCCCGGACGACGTCGGCTGCCCGCTCCACCGCGACATGGGCGTCCACATCACCCGAGGAGTCGAGCCCTGGCGGATCTTCGCGCAGTACATGGGCCGCGAAGACGGTCCGACGCGAGGTCGCGACGGCAACGTCCACATGGCCGACTCCCAGCTCGGACTGCTCGCCATGGTCAGCCACCTTCCCGCGATGCTTCCCGTCGCCGTCGGCTGCGCGCTCGCCTTCCGGATCAGGGAAGAGAAGCGAGTCGCCCTCGGCTGGTTCGGCGAAGGAGCCTCGGCGCGCGGAGACACGCACGAGGGCATGAACTTCGCCGGAGTCCGGCGCCTGCCCGTCGTCTTCATCTGCGACAACAATCAGTGGGCCTACTCGACTCCCACCCACCTCGAGTACGGCTGCGAGACGCTCGCGGACCGGGCCCAGGCCTACGGCTTCGAGGGTGTCGTCGTCGACGGCACGGACGTGCTCGCCGTCTACCGGGAGGCCAGACGCGCAATCGAGAAGGCGAGAGAAGGGGGCGGTCCGACGCTGATCGAGTCCATGACGCTCCGGATGGAGGGCCATGCCGTCCACGACGACGCCTTCTACGTACCGAAGGAGCTCTTCGAGGAGTGGGCGAAGCGCGATCCGATCGAGCGCTTCCGTACCTGGCTCCGCGCGAACGCGGAGATGACGGACGAGGAGGAGGACGAGATCGGCGCCGGCGTGAAGCGGACGCTGAACCAGTCGATGGAGAAGGCCGACGCCTCGCCGCTTCCGGACCCGTCGACGGTAACCGAGAGGGTCTACGCCAGCGTCGAAGATCTCGACACACCACACCACAAGTAATGGCCGAGCTCACCTATTTGCAGGCGATTTCCGATGGGCTCCGCGGCGAGATGCGTCGCGACAAGCGCGTCTTCGTCATCGGCGAGGACGTCGGAGTCTACGGCGGCGCCTTCAAGGTCACGCTCGGCTTCCAGGAAGAGTTCGGGCCTTGGAGGGTGCTGGATGCCCCACTGGCCGAGACCGCCATCGTCGCCGGTTGCACGGGCGCCGCGATCATGGGCATGAGACCCGTCGCCGAGATGCAGTTCGCCGACTTCATCTCCTGCGGGTGGGATCACCTCGTCACCGTGGCGGCCAAGCAGTTCTACCGGGCGGGAACACCGGTGCCGATCGTCGTCCGGCTGCCCTCGGGCGGCGGCTTCTCCGGCGGGCCGTTCCACTCGCAGAACCCCGAGAGCTCCTTCGCGCACATCCCCGGCATCAAGATCGCGTGCCCGGCGACGCCCGAGGACGCGAAGGGTTTGCTGATCAGCGCGATCGAGGATCCAAACCCCGTCCTCTACTTCGAGCACAAGCACCTGTACCGCCGGATCAAGGCAGAGGTGCCCGAGGAGCGCTATGCAACGCCTTTCGGCAAGGCACGGGTGCACCGCGAGGGCGACGACATCACGCTCGTCACCTGGGGGGCGATGGTCTACACGTCCGAGGAAGCCGCCGCGCAGCTCGACGACGACGGTGTCTCCGTCGAGATCCTCGACCTCCGGACGATCGTCCCGTGGGATCGCGAGGCCGTGCTCGAGAGTGCAAAGAAGACGTCGAAGGTGATGGTGCTTCATGAGGACACGCGCACCGGAGGCTTCGGAGCCGAGATCGCCGCGACGATCGCCGAGGAGGCCTTCGAGCATCTCGATGCCCCTGTCAAGCGGCTCGCAGCACCCGACACGCCCGTGCCGTTCTCGCCCCCGCTCGAAAAAGCATTCATCCCGCAGGTCGACGACGTGGTCGCAGGACTGCGCGAACTGGCTGAGTACTAAGGAGTTAGTGCTCCTCCCGGCAATGAACCCATCGCCTCCAGAACCCGCTGACCTGCGCCGGGCGGCGTCCTCAGTCGCCCCCATGCTCCCTAGCATGGAGGCTCCCTGCGTCCTTCCCCGACTTGCTCATCGGGCCCTGGAGACGGGGGAGCACCACCGGAAGGAGCACTGATGGCTACGCCGACCGCAGTTGACGTCGTGATGCCCCAGATGGGCGTGTCCGTCTCGGAAGGAACGATCACGAAATGGCTGAAGCAGGAGGGTGAGGAGATCCAGGCCGACGAGTCCCTTCTCGAGATCTCGACCGACAAGGTCGACACCGAGGTTCCGAGCCCGGGCACGGGCATCGTCCAGCAAATCCTCGTGCAGGAAGGCGAGACAGTCGCGGTCGGCACGCGCCTTGCTGTGATCGGCGCAGCCGGCGCGGAGCCTGCGGAGGAGCTGCCGCCTGAACCGGCCACGCAGGAAGCGGCCGCCGAGGCCAACGCCGCTGCCTCCTCCGAGACGCCGACTCCGGCCTCCGAGAGCGTTCAGGAGCCGGCCCCAGCGGCGGAGGAGCCCGAGCAGCCCCCTGAAGAGCAGGCCGCGCCGGCCCCTGCGCAAGCCGAGGTCGCCGCTTTGGCCGACGGCGGTGCCAACGGAAAGAGCTTCGTGTCACCCGTCGTCGCCCGGATCGCCTCCGAGCACGGCGTCGACGTCTCGCAGATCCAGGGGACGGTCCGAGGGGGTCGCG
>JACDAN010000172.1 GCA_013695385.1 Actinomycetota bacterium
GTGCTGGGCGGCGAGACGGGCGAGTGCCCACATCGGCGCCGACGGCTCCGTCGATTTCGACCGAGAGGCATAGGGGGCATGGCCGAGCACCGACTCACCTTCCCTGCGTCCGAAGAGGACATCCGCAAGCTTCGTGCCGGCGACCTCGTCACCGTCGACGGCCACATCATCGGCATCCGCGACCGGACGCAGATTCGAATCTTCGACCAGGGCGTGACACCGCCGATGGATCTGAACGGCGCCTTCCTGTTACACACGGCACCCGGCGTCCGCAAGCGGGACGACGGCGGGTACGACCCGGTCTGCATCGGGACGACGACGAGCGCGCGGATGGTGCGCTTCACCGAACCGCTCGGGCGCGAGTACGGCGTACGGGCGATCTGCGGCAAGGGGGGCCTGCCCGACGACGCGATCGAGCCGATGCGCCAGTACGGGATGGTCTACTTCGCCATCGTCGGCGGCGCTGCAGCGCTCGAGACGACCCAGATCGAGGAGATCGAGGAGGTCGCCTGGGAGGAGCTCATGCCCGAGTGTCTCTGGAAGTTCCGCGTCAAGGACTTCGGCCCCCTCTGGGTCGGGATCGACTCCCACGGAAACTCGATGTTCCACGACGTCAACGAAGCGGCAAAAGAGCGCCTGGAGACCATCCTTGCCGGACTTTGACTTTCCGCCTCGCGAAGGCGGCCTGACGCACGTCCTCGACAAGGGCCTCGGGCCGCGCGCCTGGGAGGACGTTCTCGAGACGGCCGGCGACTACATCGACGTGGTCAAGCTCGGGTGGGGAACCGCCTATGTCACGCCCAATCTTGCTCGCAAGCTCGAGGTATTGCGCGACAAACGGGTCGTCATGGGCGGCACCTTCTTCGAGGCCGTCTGGGCTCGCGGCAAGGTCGACGAGTACAAACGGTGGCTTGGCGAGCTCGGTCTGACTCACGTCGAGATCTCCGACGGCGCCGTCGAGATGTCGCGCGATGAAAAGCTCGAGCTGATCGCCGATCTGGGTCGCGACTTCACCGTCCTCTCTGAGGTCGGCTCGAAGGACTCGTCAGTCGAGTTCTCGGGCGACGAGTGGACGACCTGGATGCGAGAGGAGCTCGACGCCGGTGCCTGGAAGGTGATCGCCGAGGCGCGGGAAGGTGGCACCGCCGGAATCTTCACGAGCGGCGGCGACATGCGCGCGGAGCTCGTGGAGGAGATCGGCTCCGGAGTCGGCCTCGACGACGTGATCTGGGAGGCGCCGACCAAGTCCGCGCAGGCCTGGTTCGTCAAGCAGTTCGGCCCCGCGGTGAACCTCGGCAACATCCCGCCCGAGGAAGTCATCCCGCTCGAGACCCTCCGGCTCGGCCTGCGGGCCGACACGCTCAAGGAGGTGCTCCTTGGCGACCGCGCCCCCGCTTCCTGACCAACACCTCGAGGAGATGTCGGCCGAGGAACTGCTCCGCTGGGCGCACTCCGAGTACGGCGAGAAGCTCTCCCTGACCTGCTCCTGGCAGAAACAATCGTCGGTGCTCGTCCACATGGTCTCGGAGCTCGGGCTCGACATCCCGATCGTCGAGCTCGACACGCATCTGTTCTTCCGCGAGACGTACGACACGCGAGACCGGCTCGTCGAGCGCTACGGATTGAGCCTTCTGCCCCCGCCGCCGGTGATCACCGTTGCCGAGCAGCACAGGCGCGAGGGCCCCAACCTCTGGGAGCGAGATCCGGACCGTTGCTGCCACATTCGCAAGGTCGAGCCGCTGCTCGAGGCCTTGAAGCCGTACGACGCCTGGATCTCCGGGATCCGGCGCGACCAGTCCCCGAGCCGCGCCACGACGCCGAAAGTGCAGTGGTCGGAGCGCTACGGGGTCTGGAAGATCCACCCGCTCGTGGACTGGGACGAGCAGAAGGTCTGGCTCTACATCCACGTCAACGAGATTCCGTTCAACCCGCTCCACGAAGGCGGCTACCGGTCGATCGGGTGCATGCCTTGCACCCGGCCGGTCAACCCCGACGAGGAAGAGCGGGCTGGACGGTGGGCCGGCTCGGACAAGCTCGAGTGCGGCATCCACGGGGACACACCCATCATCGATGCGAAGGAGCGACATGCCTGACGGATTCACCCTCTGGTTCACCGGACTCTCCGGTGCCGGAAAGACGACGATCGCCGAGATCGTCGGCCCAGAGCTCGAACGACGCGGCCACCTCGTCGAGTACCTGGACGGCGACGTCGTCCGCACCCATCTCTCGAAGGGCCTCGGCTTCTCGAAGGAGGACCGCGACACGAACATCGAGCGCATCGGCTGGGTCGCCTCGCGGCTGACCCGACACGGAGCGGCTGTGCTCGTCTCCGCGATCTCGCCGTACGAGGAAACGCGGCAGAAGGCGCGTGAGCTGGTGGAGGAGAACGGGGACTTCGTCGAGGCGTTCGTCGCGACCTCCGTGGAGGAGTGCGCCCGGCGCGACGTCAAGGGCCTCTACGAGAAGGCCTTCAGCGGTGAGATCAAGGAGTTCACGGGCGTCTCGGACCCGTACGAAGAGCCGAGCGATCCCGAGCTCCGGCTCGACACCGAGGAGCAGGCACCGGAAGAGTCTGCGCAGATCGTCGTCGGCAAGCTCGAGGAGCTCGGCCTCGTCCGCTCCGAGGTGCCGGCATGAGCATCACTGCGACGGAGCAGCTCATCGCACCGCACGGTGGCGAGCTCGTCGACCGGACGGGCGACCGGCCCGACGACCTCGACCAGCTCCCGATCGTCGAGCTGACTTCGCGCGAGCTGTCCGACTTGGACATGCTCGCCTCGGGCGCGCTCTCGCCGCTCGAGGGCTTCATGGGCCGCGAGGACTACGCGCGGGTGGTCGAGGAGATGCGGCTCGCAAACGGACTGCCGTGGGCGCTCCCGGTCTGCCTCGCCGTCGACAACGCACCGGAGGGCGACCGCGTCGTTCTCGCCGACGAGGCCGGACGCCCCGTCGCCGTCCTCGAGGTCGAGGAGACCTACGAGTACGACAAGGAGCGGGAGGCCGAGCAGTGCTTCCGCACGGCGGAGGACGCCCATCCCGGTGTCGCCCGGCTGTACGAGCAGAAGTCTCTCTACCTCGCCGGCCCCGTCACCGTCTTCGGGCGAGCCGAGTCGCCCTTCCCCGAGCTTGCCTTCGACCCCGCCGAGACCCGCGCCGATTTCTCGAAGCGCGGCTGGAAGCGAATCGTCGGCTTCCAGACCAGAAACCCGATCCATCGCGCCCACGAGTACCTGACGAAGACGGCCCTGGAGACCGTCGACGGCCTCCTGATCCACCCGCTCGTGGGCGAGACCAAGTCGGACGACGTGCCGGCCGCCACACGCGTCGAGTGCTACCGGGTCCTCGTCGACCACTACTACCCGGAGGATCGCGTCGTCGTCTCCGCCTTCCCGGCGGCCATGCGCTACGCCGGCCCGCGGGAGGCGATCTGGCACGCGATCTGCCGCAAGAACTACGGCTGCTCGCACTTCATCGTCGGCCGGGACCACGCCGGCGTCGGCGACTACTACGGCAGCTATGACGCGCAGGCGATCTTCGGCGAGTTCGAGCCGGGCGAACTGGGCATCGAGCCGATGTTCTTCGAGCACGCTGTCTACTGCAAGCGCTGCGAGGCGATGGTCTCACCGAAGACCTGCCCCCACGGCGGCGACGAGCACGTCTTCCTCTCCGGCACCAAGGTCCGGGAGATGCTCGTGAACGGCGAGGTCCCGCCGGCACAGTTCTCGCGGCCCGAGGTCGCCGAAGTGCTCATCCAGGCTTATCGGTCGTAGATGACCTGGCAGCTCTCGCTCACCGGTCTCCTGATCGGCCTGCTCGTCGGCATGACGGGGATGGGAGGGGGCTCCTTGATGACCCCGATCCTCATCCTCGTGTTCGGCTTCAAGCCGACGCTTGCCGTCGGCACGGACATCCTGCACGGCGCCGTCTTCAAGACTTTCGGGGCCGCGCGTCATCGCCACCTCGGCACCGTCCATGCGCGGATGACGTTCTGGATGTTCCTCGCGTCTGGCCCGATGTCGCTGCTCGGGGTCCAGACCGCAGTGTGGCTCGAACGACGCTACGGCGAGGGCGTGGAATCGGCGGGAGGCAAGGTGATCGGTGCCGCGCTGGTCCTCGGCGGCCTCGGGTTGTTCGCCAAGACGTTCGTGCGCCGAGGGATCCAGCCGAGCGACGCGCCGTTTCGTCTCCAGCGGCGGGACCGGCTCGTCTCGCTTGCGCTCGGGGCGAGCGGCGGGTTCATCGTCGGTCTCACCTCCGTCGGAAGCGGGACGTTCTTCGCCCTCGTGATGCTGCTGGTCTTTCCGCTGACGGCAGCGAAGATCGTCGGAACGGACATCTTCCACGCGGCCGCGCTGCTGTGGGTTGCGGGGATCGCGCACCTCATCCACGGAAACGTGGACCTCGGCGCGATGGCGTGGCTCCTGCTGGGCTCGATTCCTGGAGTCCTTGCCGGAAGCCAGATCACGGTGAGGCTCCCCGAGCGATCGCTGCGGGTCGGCCTCGGGACCGTGCTCCTGGCCAGCGGCGTCCGGTTACTCGAGACGCCGGGCTACGACATCTGGGTGCCGCTGATCCTCGTGGCCGGAACGATCCTCGCCGGCGTGATCGAGCTCAAGCGCGTGAACGGAAGGATTGCTCGAACCGATCCCGCTTGATCGCCGCGGAACGGGCTCTGGCCGTTCCGCCTGGAGATTGCCGGGTGGCACGACAGAGTCTCCGCGTTCGCGCCGCGCGCCGCGAAGCGG
>JACDAN010000174.1 GCA_013695385.1 Actinomycetota bacterium
CCCGCCGCGTGTTCCGCTTTCCCAGAGCGACCGCAGCTTCTTCACTTCATTCGCATCCGGCCCATGGTTGTCCGGGCCTGCGACCTCCAGGACTGCCGGTAGCCCCTGAAGCCGGCGGTTGCCGAGAAAGACGGAGAGCTCTTCGCCGATCAGACCCTCGAGCATGTTCGCGTGCCGATCTCGGTTCGAGCCGAGCGGCGTCGCCGAGTCGTTGACGTGAAGAGCCCTGAGGCGGTCGAGCCCGATCAGGGCGTCGACCTCGTCGAGCAGCGCATCGAGGGCGGCCGGATCGGTCACGTCATGCCCGGAGGCCCAGAGGTGGCAGGAGTCGAGGCAGATCCCGAGCCGCGGATGCCGACCGGCTCTGCCGATCAGGGTCGCCAGCTCTTCCACCGACCGTCCCATCGTCCCGCCGGCGCCCGCCGAGTTCTCGACGAGCAGCCACGTCCTCTCGGAGCAGCCCTCGAGGACTTGCTCGAGCGCCGGCAACACTCGTTCGAGGCCCGCATCGAACCCGGAGCCCAGGTGAGACCCCACATGGAAGACGACGCCGTCCGCGCCGATCGCGCAGGCCGTCTCGACCGTCTTTCGGAGCGTCTCGGTCGACTTTCCGTAGACGACGTCGTCGGGGCTCGCAAAGTTGCAGAGATAGATGGCATGCACGAGGACGGCCTGCATTCCCGCCTCCCGTGCCCGGTCGTCGAATGTCGACAGCACCTCCGGGTCGTGGTCGGGGAAGCGCCAGGCCCTCGGGCTCTGAACGAAGAGTTGCAGCGCCTCGGCGCCGATCGCGCGTGCGCGCTCCGGTGCCGCCTTGACGCCGCCGCCAACATGGCCGCCTAGGAGCACGGCCCTACGATAGTCAGACCATGATCCGCGTTCGCATGGCCCCGAGCCCCACCGGCTTCCTTCACATCGGAGGCGTCCGGACCTTTCTCTTCAACTGGCTGTTCGCGCGTGGGCGGGAGGGTGGCGAGTGCCTGCTCCGAATCGAGAACACCGATACCGGCCGCGAGGTCGCGGAGTCCACCGAGCAGATCAAGCGCAGCCTGAGCTGGCTCGGGATCGACTGGGACGGAGAGGTTCGCTTCCAGCTCGACCGAATGGACGAGTGTCAGCAGCTGGCCCGGAGGCTCGTCGACGAAGGCAAGGCCTACGAGGACGAGGGTGCGATCCGCTTCCGGATGCCCGACGACGGCGAGACAGGGTGGGACGACGTCGTCCGCGGGCGAATCGACTTCCCGAACGCCCAGCTCGAGGACGTCGTCCTCGTGCGCTCCGACGGGCGACCCACGTACAACTTCGCCTCACCGGTCGAGGACATGCTCGACGGAATCAGCCACGTCATCCGCGGCTCGGACCACGTCTCGAACACGCCGAAGCAGATCCAGGTCCTGGGCGCGCTGGGCGCCGAGCTCCCGGTCTACGCGCATGCCTCCGACGTGCTCGGCACGGATGGGAAGAAGCTCTCCAAGCGCCACGGCGCCCAGTCGGTGGACGAGCTCCGAGAGCAGGGGTACATCCCGGCCGCGATCGTCAACTTCCTGGCGAGGCTCGGGTGGGCGTACGACGACAAGACAGAGGTCTTCTCCCGCGAGGAGCTGGTCGAGCATTTCAGCCTCGAACGGGTGTCAGCAAGCCCGGCCGTCTTCGACTACCAGAAGCTCGCCTGGCTGAACGGCGTGCACCTGCGGAACCTCCCGCCCGAGGAGTACGCGGACCGGGTCAGCGCCTATCTCCGCGATCAGGGTGCGGAGTGGAAGGAAGACCTGGTCCGGAAGGCGGCTCCCCTCGTGCAGGAGAAGATCGAGACTCTCGCCGAATTCCAGGCGTACACGCGCTTCCTCTTCGAGGACGTCTCTCCGGATCCGTCGCTCTTGGACGGTGGCTCACCCGTTCTTGCCGAAGCTGAAATCGCGCTCGCAGGCCTCGAGCCGTTCACGGCCGACCAGATCGAGCGGGTGCTCCGAGGGCTTGCCGAGCGGCTCGAGCTCAAGCCGCGCGAGGCTTTTCAGCCGCTCCGGATCGCCGTGACCGGGTCGAAGATCTCGCCGGGCCTCTTCGAGAGCCTCGAGCTGCTCGGGCGCGAAGAGACTCTGCGGCGGCTTAGAGCAGCCCGCGGCGCAGCGGCATAGGCGGCGCCAGCGGGTCCAGTGCTCGCTGGAAATCGAGCCACGCGCGGCGGCGAAAAGCCGGCGTCGGGCGGGGCAGTTCGAGCAGGCGCTTCGCCTCGGCGGCGGGCAGCTTCGGTTCGGGTCGATTTCTCATTTCCAAAAGGTAAACGAACGAACCCACGATCTGGGTACGGCCGAACACCCCTATACACTCGCCGCCATGGGAGACGGCCCGGCCACAGTGCTGGTCGTGGACGACGATCCGTCCCTCCGGTTCCTCTGTCGCGTGAACCTGGAGCTCGAGGGATATCGGGTTGTCGAGGCCGGCGATCTCGAGACGGCCAGAGGCGCTCTCGAGTCCGACAGCGTGGACGCGGTCCTGCTCGACGTCCACCTGGGGAATCAGGACGGGCTGAGCTTGCTACCGGCCATCAAAGAAGGGGGGCGTCGTGTGGCGCTCCTAACGGGAAGCCCGGGGACATACCTGCCCGACGGGGAGACGGTGATCGGCAAGCCCTTCGCCATCGACGAGCTGACCCGAACCGTTCGAAAGCTCGTCGACCGCTGACCCTGCGGTACATTCTGCGCCCGTGAGCACGACTGCAGTCCGAACTCCTGCCGAATTCGAGGCCGAGCTCCAGCGCTACCTGTACGAGCGCGCCGAGGAAGGGCGCGCGGTGCGGGTTGGCGAGAAGGAGGTCTCGGAGCGCGCTGAGATCGTCGCCCGCTACCGCGAGCTCTTCACGCGCGACCAGCTCGATGCCCTGCACGACGCCGAGTCGGGGGCCGGCGACGACGAACGCGAGAGGATCTACCGCCTTCGGAAGACGTGCGAGTCGGGCCTCGTCGAGGTCGAGCTCAGCGAGCGCGAAGACGCCCATGAGAACGCGATCCTCGCCGCGCGCATCAACTTCCGCGGGGAAGAGCTTCCACTGCGGTCTGCTCAGGCGCAGCTGGCCGTCCTGCCGGACTACGCCGATCGTGAGGAGCTCGGGCGGCTGCAGGGGGATGCGTCTGCGGGGTTCAACGACGACCGGATGGTGCTCCTGCAGGCGCGTGAGCAGCTGGACGCCGAGCTCTCGGGCCAGCCGGACCCGGTCAGGCGGAACGAAGAGGAGAAGCGGATCTCCCTCCGCGACCTCTCAGGGGTGCTCACACAGGCGAGTCGGGCCGCCGACGACGTCTACCGCCGATTGTCGGGGCGGTGGTTCGACAAGCTCCTCGGCGACGAGCGTGCAGAGGTGCCCACCTCCTACCACGTCGGCTGGCTCCGCAGGCTCTCGCCACTCGAGGCGACGTACACGAAGGATCGGGCGACGGAGGTCTGCCTGGAGACGCTCCGCCGTCTCGGCTTCGACCTCGACCAGGAGCCGAACATCAAGCTCGACCTGGACGATCGGCCGCAGAAGTCGCCGCGGGCCTGCGTGATCGCAGCGGATCCGCCCCGTGTCGTCCATCTGATCACCCGAGCTCAGGGCGGGCTCCACGACTATCAGGCGTTCCTGCACGAAGCCGGCCATGCGCTCCACTACGGCGGCTGCGACCCGAGCCTGCCGTACACCTTCCGGAACCTCTCGCGCGACCACGCGCTGACGGAGATCTACTCCTACATCTTCGAGGCGATCTCGCGTGAGGCGGCCTGGCACGCGGAGTACTTCGACCTCTCGGACGAGCAGGCGGCCGAGAACGCCGAGGCGACGATCTTCCTCGAGGCGCTGCTCTACCGGCGGTACACGGCGAAGCTCGAGTTCGAGCTCGAGTTCTGGGGCAACTTCAACGATGGGGCTGCTGGCCCCGAGCGCTACCACGAGCTGCTCACATCGCCGACGGGTATCTCCTACCGGCCGGACGCGTACCTCGCGGACATGGACGCCGGCTTCTACTCGGCCGACTACCTGCGCGCGTGGATTCGTTCCGCGCAGCTCCGGCAGTGGCTTTCGAAGGAGGTCGGCGACGACTGGTGGCGCAACAAGGCGACCGGCGACCATCTGCGGTCGCTCTTCGCCGAGGGGACGCGCCCGTCGAGCGAGGACATCGCCGGCCGCCTCGGCTTCGACCCGGACGACACCAGCCCGCTGCTCCAAGAGCTCGGCGCATAGCCAGGAGGGCTTGGTGGAACGTCCTCGTTGCCGCGCCGCGATGCTCGTTCCGAGGCGAGGACGCAGGGAGAGTCCATAGCAGCGCTATCGGCGCGACTGAGGACGCTGCATCGGGGCGAGCATCGCGCCCGCGGCGGCACAGGTCGGCGTTTCGCCGAGCCCTCCTAATGCCCGCAGTCTCGTTCGACCGGTTCTACCGGTATGACGAGCTGACCGAGATCCTCCAGGGATGGGCCGACGAGCGGCCCGAGCTCTATTCGCTGGAGTCGATCGGCAAGAGCTACGAGGGGCGCGACATCTGGCTCTGCACGCTCACAAACACCGAGACGGGGCCGCCGCTCGAGAAGCCGGCGCTTCTGATCGAGGCGAACATCCATGCCCTCGAGGTCACCGGCACCACGGCGGCGCTCCATCTGATCGACCGTCTGCTCTCGGAGTACGGGGAGGACGAGCCGGTCACGCGCGTCCTGGACACCCGGACCTTCTACGTCGTCCCGCGCCTGAACCCCGATGGGCCCGAGTTCGCCCTGGCGGACAGGCCGCGGTTCATCCGCTCCAGTACGCGCCCTTGGCCGCTGGCGGAGGAGGTCGACGGCCTCTACGAGGAGGATCTCGACGGCGACGGGCGGATCCTGATGATGCGGTTGCGCGATCCGAGCGGATCGTGGAAGCCGCATCCGGAGGAGCCGCGCCTTCTGGTGCGTCGGGAGCCCGACGACGTGGGCGGCGAGTACTTCCGCGTCCTCTGGGAAGGGCGGGTCCGCAACTACGACGGCGTCTCGATCAAGATCGCGCCGCCACTCGAGGGCCTCGACCTGAACCGGAACTTCCCCATGGAATGGGCGGTCGAGGCCGAGCAGTACGGCGCCGGCCCCTACCCGACCTCGGAGCCCGAGATCCGTGCCATGGTCCAGGCGATCGTCGACCGGCCGAACATCACGGGCCACATCGCCTACCACACCTTCAGTGGCGTCCACCTGCGGCCGTACTCGAGCTATCCCGACGACCACTTCCCGACGCCGGATCTCCGCACCTATGAACTGCTCGGCGCGAAGGCGACTGAGATCACCGGTTACCCGGCCATCTCCATCCACCACGACTTCAAGTATGACCCGAAGCAGACCGTGAAGGGCAGCGCAAACGACTGGTTCTACGACCACCTTGGCCTCTACTCGTGGACGACGGAGTTCTGGAGCCCGCAGCGCGAGGCCGGGATCGAGGACTACAAGTACATCGACTGGCTCCGAGACCACCCGCCGGAGGACGACATGAAGCTCCTCCGCTGGAGCGACGAGCAGCTCGATGGGAAGGGTTACATCGACTGGTATCCCTTCGAGCACGACCAGCTCGGGGAGGTTGAGCTCGGCGGTTGGGATCTCATGCACGCCTGGGGCAACGTCCCGCCGCAGTTCCTCGAGAAGGAGATCGCGCCCCACTCGGAGCTCGCGATCTGGCACCTCCTCGTGTCGCCGCGGCTGGAGATCCGCTCGCTGGAGGCGGAGTCGCTGGGAGATTCCAGCTGGCTCGTTCGTTTGGTCGTCGAGAACACCGGCTGGCTGCCGACGAGCGTGAGCCAGAAGGCGGTGGAGCGGAAGGCGGTGCGGCCGCTGGAGGCGGAGATCACGCTTCCGGAAGGCGGCCGCGTCGTCGGTGGCGAGAAGAAGGTCGAGCTGGGCCAGCTGGACGGGCGAGTCCATCGGCGCTCGCTGCTCTGGTGGGCGTCGAACGACGCGACCAGCGACCGCGCGAAGGCGGAGTGGGTAGTGGAGGCGCCAGCAGAGTCAGTCGTGCAGGTCGAGGCGAGGCACCAACGGGCCGGCACCGTCCGGCAAGAGCTCCGATTGCAGTAACAGACCCGGCGAGGCGGGAGTGACCAAGGTCGTCCCATGTGAGCGCGTCGAGCTCGCCGAACGCGTCCCCGGCGGTAGCGGCGAGGAAGCGGTGCCCGAAGTATTCGGCGGTCGGCGCCCACCCGGCGTGCCCGGAGGAGGTGTAAAAGCTCTGTAAAACGCCCGAAAAGGGGGCGTGCGGCGGCGGGATTCGGGGGATGCTCTTCCCTAGTAGGTTGTCCAAAGAAGGGAAATACAGGATGAGACGTTTGATGCTGATGTTCGTCACGCTCGTGGCGAGCATGCTCGTCGTCGGAGGCGTCGCTGCCACGGGTGCGCCGCCGAACCCGAAGAAGACCACGATCTGTCACTGGGCGGGCAAGAAGTACGTCAAGATCAGCGTGGGCGCTCGTGCGCTCAAGGGGCACATGCACCATGGCCGCGACGTGATGCCGGCGCCGGCGCAGTGCCCGTCGCAGCCGCTGGCGGCGGCGCGGACGGGTGGGCGTCCGCTCACCGCGACGCTGACCGGCGCGACTGAGGTGCCGGGACCGGGTGACGCTGACGGAAGCGGCACGGCCACGATCAGGCTCAACCCCGGTCAGGGAAGGGTCTGCTTCGTCTTGACGGCGTCGAACATCACCCTGCCGGCGACCGGCGCGCACATTCATCTCGCCCCGGCCGGAACTGCCGGCCCGGTCGTCGTTGGGCTGTCGCCGCCGGACGCCACCGGCGTTTCGAGCGGTTGCGTCAGTGCCTCACGCGCCGTGATCAAGGCGATCCTGGAGAACCCGTCCGGCTACTACGTGAACATCCACACGTCGGACTTCCCCGCGGGCGCGATCCGCGGCCAGCTCTAGCTCGAGTCGCAAGCGCGACAAGAGGGGCCCGGTGAGTTGACCGGGCCCCTATTACGCCCTTCGTCCGTGAAGTTCGGTCGAGCAGCTCAGTTCCCGCATGGTTGAGCCGTTTCGCAGTTTCTTTCGCGAAAGCCTAGGGGGACGTGTGCCTGCGCGCTCTCTAAAAAAGCCGGGGGTCAGAGCTCTCCGTAGACGCGTTCTCAGTCGTGGCCGGCGCGGCACGCCGCCCGATGCGATCCAGCTGCAGCGCCCGCAGCGGCCGCGAGTGGCACGGCGGACAGGCCGGGAGCAATCGACGCAAACCGTCACGCGTCCGGCCCTTCCTCGGTGCTCATCGGGAACCCCGGAGCTCGGCCGCGAGCCTGTCCGGGTCAGCCCCCGTCTCGGCAAGACGGCGCGCGTGCTCGAGTTCCTGACGCTTCCAGGCGAGATGCTCGGGATCGTTGTCCCACATCGCTTCCTCGAGCGGCGTACGCGGTTCGTGAATGCCGAGCTTGGCCTTCTGCTCGGGGCCGAAGGAGTTGGCTAGTCCGGCTACGTCCTCCTGGAGCACCTCGAGCAAGGCGCTGTGCTGAATGAGCGCCTTCGTTCCCAGCACTCGCTCGACGGGCTCGCGCAAACCGAGCGCAACCGCTGTCGAGTGACCCCAGCTCGCGAGACCCTCCGGGAAGGACGCGATCCACAGCAGTGTCTCGCGGCTCGCCAGCAGCTCCTCGCGTAGCGCCGGCAGCTCGGCGAGCTTCTCGATCAGCCGCTCTTGCGCTTCGACGACGTCTCGGCGGGCGTCGTCGAGCATCTTCCACCGGTGCCGCTCGACGTGCTCGACGCGGCGCTGGAGAGCCTTGTCGAGTTCAACCACCTTCGCTTCTACGAGCAACCGCGCAGCATCCCGCTCCCGCCCGCGTTCGTAGACGCTCGCCTCGGGTCGCCTGCCCGGCCGCCCTGACGCCAGCCAGTCGGCAAGCGTCTGAGCATCGTGCGCCGGCGCATTGACTAGAGTCTGTTCAGCAGCGTGAAGCTGCGCGACAGCGGCGGACTGCTCCTCGCGCAAGCGATCGACTTCGCGGTCCAGCTTCTCCAGTGCCCGCCAGCGGCGGTTACGGGGCCGCGAGGCGCGAAGCGCCCGCTCCTCCTCGACGAGCCTGAAGCGGGCCTGGCCGGGATCGACCGGCGCGTGTGCAATTGCGCCTTCGCTCATTCCTGCCGCTCCTCTCGTTCGAGGCGGTATTCCGCGCGTGTCTTATGGCCTTTCATGCTGAGGATGCAGCCGCCGCCTCGCCGCTGCGGCTGCTCATCCAGCTGCTCGAAGTACCGCTCGATTTCCACGAGCCCAGCGGCCTGGATCGCGAGCCGGTGGTGGTCACGCGCCACTAGCTGCTCGACCACCCATCGTCCGGCGCAGTCCTTCGCTCGCTGATCCAGTCGTCGAGCTCGCCGCGCTCGATCCGGACCGCGCCGACGCTCACCCGAACCGACGGCATGATCCCGGCGCCGATCAGACGGCGGACGCTCTTCTCGCTGATCGCAAGCCGAGCAGCCGTCTCGCGGACGGTCAGCAGTTGTCGGGTTGGGGCAAGCGTGGACTCCATACCTATGGGTTTCGGCTACAGAGGGGGAAACGAACGCGCCGTCAGGCACAATCTGCAAAGTGCTGGTAGATGCCGCTTTTAGGCCGGCCGTGGGCCCTCCACAACGTTGACGACGTTGAGGCCTTCGCAAACAGGATCGTCAACAAACGCCGGCTCGACTGGCTGCAACCCCAGGAACGCGACGACCTCATCACCTACTTGCTCTCAACCTGCTGGGAACTCAGCCTCCGCTACGACGGCAGCCAAGGCTCAAGGTTCTCAAGCTGGGCGAGCTACACCCTCGACCTCCGCACAACCGACTTCCTCAGACGCGAGTTCGGACGCACGAAATGGCAATTCAAAGACGCCGTCTACGAACGCATCTTCTATCGGCCGCCACCTCTACGGATCCGGGATCAGCCACGGTCCGCAGAGTCGTTCTTCGAGAAAAGTCGGAGAGCCTCCCAGTACGGTGAACCGAAACGGGTTGCTCGGCGAATCAGTCTCGGCGACCGCCAGTTCGTCCTCAACCCCGGTCGCCGGAAGGGGAGATCAATGCATGAGTCAATCGAGCGAGACACGCCCGCGGTAGAGGGCGTCAACGCCGGAAAGACACGGAGGTCGTTCCTCAAGCAGGCGGGCGTCGGTGGTGCGGCGGTGCTCGGCGGAGGCGCGTTGCTCGGTGCAGTCGCGGGCCCTGCTCGCGCCGGCCACAGCGACAGCGTCGAGGATCTCGACATTCTCAACTTCGCCCTCACGCTGGAATACCTCGAGGCGAGCTTCTACACCGAGGCGCTCGGCGGTTCGGGGACGACGGGTGTCCCCGAGAGCTCCGCTGAGTTCGGCCGCGGTGATATCACCGGCTCGCGCGTGTTCGCCGGCTTCGGCGGGCGGATTCGGAGCAACGCGTATGGCTACTTGACCGACATTCGCAACCACGAGGTCAAGCATGTCGACTTCCTCGTCGGCGCCCTCGGTCGGAACGCTGTCGGGCCCTGCACGTTCGACTTCTCCTCGGCGCTCGGCAGCGTCGAGTCGTTCATCAACACCGCGCAGGTGCTCGAAAACACCGGTGTGATGGCCTACGACGGCGCGATCCGCTACGTCGACACGGGCGACTTCCTGCAGGCCGGGGCGCAGATCGCCACCGTCGAGGCACGCCATGCGGCCTACCTCAACCTGATCAACGGCGACTCGCCGTTCCCGGACGAATTCGACATGGGCAAGCTGCCGTCGAAGATCATCGCGGCCGTACAGGAGACGGGCTTCATCGTCAGCTGCCCGCCCGAGGTAGGCGCGCTCTTCAGCCGCCTGCCGTAGACGACTGACGTAACTGCGGGGGGCGGCACGCGACCGCCGCCTCCCGCACTCTCGGCTTGTCGGTCAGACTGGCCGCGACTTCGGCTCCCATGCTTTGCAGCGGGGGGGCTGGCGGCGAACCGAACGCTCCCAGCGCCGGACCGTTTTCTCGAGCAGGCACTGAGCGACGATAGCGATCCCGATCTCGAACGGCTGGACGCCACGTGAGCTCGCGAGAGAGCTCGGGACATCGAGACGCTCAATCTTGGAGCTCGTCGACGAGATACGTGACGAGATCGAGGCGCTGACGTTGCCATGCTAGACGATCTCCCGAGGAGGCACCGGGGTGAGGCACCACATGAGCATTCCCGGCATCCCTGACACAGATGACCCGCATGGTTGAGCCAAAACCGCCTAGCCATGCAGCGCTAAAAGGCGCATACGGGATTCGAACCCGTGCCGCCGCCGTGAGAGGGCGGTGTCCTAGGCCACTAGACGAATGCGCCGGGCGAGGCGTGATTGTAGCGACGCGCGGGTAGAGATCCGGCGTGGGGTGGCTCAAGAAGCTCTTCGGTGGCGCCAGCGGCCACGGGCCGACTGCAGCCCGCCAGCAGGGCGACCCGACGGTGCTCGACCGAGCCGACGATCCCAGGGGCGGCACCCAGAGCGACGAGTACCGCCACGCCGACCCGCGAGACGTCGTCGAAGAGGGCGGCACGGTCATGAGCGGGCCGGGCGGGGCGCCGCAGGAAGACCTGTCAGTGGAGGAGCGTCGTGGGCTCGATCGGAAAACCGATTGACAAGTCAACCAAGAATCCACACCGATTGATGTGTCAGTCAAGACAGATTTGCGTGATCTAAATTTGCGCAAATCTTCGTCAGGATTTCGTTCTTCACAAGACTGTTGACTTCGGGTTTCGAGCGGAGCATAAATTGGCTCGGCCGGAGCACACCGCTCGCCGGCAGACGATAAAAAAACCACACAGCCCGGGGGTAACGGATGCGACGCAGGTTCTCGCGCCTCGCTCAACTGATGACCATCGCGGTCGTCGCAGGCGCAACTCTCACCTACGCAGGTGCGGCTCCCGCCGAACCTGCGGCGGAGTACAGCGCGACGGGATTTACGGTCGTCAAGACGATCGACCAGGCCGTCTGCCAGAAGATCTACAGCGGGGGCTTTCTCGCTGCGCACTTCACGCGCGGCGAGTGCATTCGCGTCGACTTCGGCGTTACGAACACGGACGGCACCTCGCTCGTGAAGGTGAACCTGATCGGCGCAGATGGAGTGGCGTTCAAGACCGTCCCCGCCTCGCGCCTCTCGAGCGGTCTCTGGCGCATGGTCATAAGAAGCGAGACGACGTGGCCCGCCGGGAAGATCCGGGTGGAAGTCGTCGCAAACGACACGGTCGCCGGTGAGGGAGCGTTCTTCCTCAACGCGCTTGGCGCGGAGGTTGGGCCGGTGACGAAGAGCGGCGGAGGAAAGTACGCGCCGCGCGATGCAATTGCCCTGAAGGGATCCATTGCGAAGCTCAACGACGTCGTGGGGGGCACTCAGAGAACCGGCGCCGCAGCGCGGTTCTCCCTTCAGGTCAGGACGCCAACAGGCGAAATCCGGGGTCCCTACGGCCCCTACACGGCGAACGACGCCGGTTCCTTCCCCGCGATCGAGCTGCCGCCCTCTGCGACGAGCGGTCTCGTCGCAGGGCCCGAGACGAACTTCCAGCTCGACGTGGCAGTCGACGTGATCGATGCCGGCTATAGCGACGCCCTCACGGGCTCATGGGCCAACGCGAGGGCTGGAAGCGGTTCGGTCACGCTCGTGAGCCGGCCGACCGTCCTGTTGCTCGAGAACAAGTTCGTGTCCTCGGTCGGCTGGGTGAAGCCGGGCCAGGCCTACCCCTTCCGCCTGTTCGTGCGGAACCTGACGGACGCGGCGAAGCAGAATGTCTCCGTCACGGTTCCTGCCCCGAGCGGGGTCGTGTTCACGCGAGCACGCGCCGTGGGCGGCGCCGGCAGCATCGTGGTGGACCCGGGAACGATCACGTGGACACTCCCGTCGGTCGCCAGCGACACTACCGAGACGCTTGTCGCAGAGGCGCAGGCTAAGACGACCGTGCAGGACGCGAGGATCGTCTGGAAGGACCTGTCGTCGACGGCGACGATGACGTACGACGGCGGCCCCACGACCCGGTCGCAGAGTCGTGGGCCCAAGGTCATCCCGCCGGCCGGTGGCTTCGACACGGCCCGCTACGGCGACAAGCCGTTCCCGATGATCCCGGTCGACTTCCTCGACCGCAAGCACAAGCCGCGCCACAGCGGCGACCAGCTCGCCAAAGTCGTGAACTCCAAGGACTATCCGGGCTCGACGTACAACCTGTACCAGGAGATGTCCTTCGGCCAACTCCACCCGTTCGGGTCGGTGCCGTCCGTGGGCGTCGCCTCGGCGGGCTTCAGCTACGGGCCCGGCTTCAAGTTCACCGAGCGTGATCTGAAGAAGCCGACCTGTCGCGGTGCAACCGTGGGGCAGGCCCAGCCGCTCTTCGGCACCCCTGCATATCCGGAGCGGATCAGCGACGGTTGGTACCAGCTTCCGGGGGACACCGAGTACTACGGCGGTGACTTCCCGGTCTTCTCGGCCACCACGATCGGCATCGACTCCGCTTGCGGCGACACCTCTCGCATGATCTATGACGCGGTCCAGATCGCCGACCCGGAGACCGACTACAACCAGTTCGACTCCGACAAGGACGGGGTTGTCGACTTCACCATGGTCGTGTTCGCCGGCTGCGGCGGCAACGGCGCTTCGCAGCTCAAGATCGGCTGTGAGGACACGACGCCGTACGACAACCCGTGGCCCCACTCCTCGTCGCTCGAGCAGAGCTGGGAGGACCCGGTCACGAAGCTGACCGGCTATATCTCGGACGACCAGCTGACCGACCTGCTCGGTACCCCCCAGTGCTGGAAGAACAACACGTACTCGGAGTTCACCGATTGCCGGGCCAACGGCGGCACGGGGCTCGACGAGTTGCCGACGTATGTGCGGGTCGGCCCGTACAACATCAATCCCGAGGACGCGATCGACGCGGCCAGCGTGATCTCACACGAGTACGGCCATCACCTCGGGTTGCCCGACTACTACTCGAATAGCTACAGCGCCTACAACGATCTGAACCTCATGGCCGGCGACTACTCGCAGCACATGACGATCTTCTCGAAGCAGGAGCTGGGCTGGGTCGTCCCGCGGTTCATGCAGCCGGGCGAGACGCGGAACGTCTCGAACTGGGAAGAGATCAAGAACGACACGGGTGAGATCCAGTGGCAGACGCCGGGCGGGCAGCCGTACACGCTGTCGGCTACCAACGGCGACCAGAACATCCACAACGGCGAGGCCTACGCGCTGAAGCTCCCGCGGCGGCTCGTCATCGACCCGGCCAAGGTCGCGGCAGGCGCCTCGGCACCTGACGTCTACTGGTCCGGTCGCGGCAACGACTTCGGCTGCTCGCCGAAGGCGGGCCACAATCTCGATGTCGCTCTCCCCGAGCTCGAGTTCGTTCCGGCGGGGACACCGATCAGCGTCAAGTTCAAGTCCAGCTGGGACATCGAGTGGGACTTCGACTACGGCTTCGTGCTTGCCACGACCGACGGGACGAACTACACCTCGGTGCCGTCGCAGAAGGGCTACTCGACGTCCAAAGCACAGAACCCGAACAACTCGTCCTGCCTAGCCGGGCTCGACAACGGCCTGACGGGGACGAGCGGAGCCTACGCCGCCGGGCCGGCACAGGTCGCCGCTGATCGCGCGACGGGCAGTGTCGACAGCGGGTCGCCGTTCGTCCCGGATGAGTACGACCTGTCGCAGTACGCCGGTAAGCAGGGCACCGTGCTCCGGTTCTCCTACGCGACCGACCCGGGCCTCGACAGGCCGGGCTGGTTCATCGACGACCTGGAGATCCGCGCCGGTGGGGAGCTGATCTACGAGAGCGACTTCTCGGGCGACGACGGCCTCCGCATCTTCCCGGGCGGATGCGGTGACGAAGGCCGCAGGGTCGCCTCGAAGTGCACCGACGGCTGGAGCAAGATCAGGGCTGACGAGCCGTCCGGGCTCGACCATGCCTATTACCTCGAGCTCCGCGACCGTTCCGGCTTCGACTTCGCGAGCCGCGGGCAGTCCGACCGCGGTGCCCTCGCATGGGAGCCCGGCGTTCTCGTCGAGTACACGGACGAGATCCGCGGCTACGGCAACAACGGCGCCGGAACGCCTCCGCGTCAGCACTACCTCGACTCGCAACCGCAGCCGGACTACGACTGCGGCGACAACCTGACGGAGGAGCATCCCTTCCCGGACGTCCTGACACCGGCGCGGTGCGAGGACGCGGCATTCACCGCGGGGGCGGGCGACAACGCGTTCCGCGACCAGGGGTGGATCGACAACTTCTGGGATGACACGTCCACTGACGGCCTCTGGCACTTCGACTACGGCTGCCTCACGCTGACCGTGAACGCGATGTCCGGAAACACGGGCAACAGCGAAGCGCTCCCGTCCGACATCGCCGCGGACGCGACCATCACGGCGGGCCCCGGTTGCGACGACTTCGACTACTCGGGGGGTGCCGTGAACGCGGCGCCCACCGCGAACGCGACGGTGACGCCGAAGAGCCCCGCGGCGGGGGAGATTGCGACCTTCGACGCGAGCGGGTCTTTCGACGACCGCCAGTCGGCGGAGCAACTGACCTACGAGTGGACGTTCGGTGACGGTGCTTCGGCATCGGGCTCCAAGGTCACGCACTCGTACGCAGCGAAGGGCACCTACGTCGCGACGCTGAAGGTGACGGACGCCGAGGGCCTGAGCGGGACCGCCACCGTGCAGGTGACCGTGCTCGGTCCGGACCTCCAGGTCACCAACGTCTCGGCCGGCCAGAACAAGGCACGGGAAGGCCAGAAGGTGGCGTTGACCGCGACGGTGTACAACGCCGGGCCCGGGGCGGCGCCGGCTTCGAAGACCGAGTTCCTGCTCGACGGCACGAGGGTCCTCGGGGTCGTCGATACGCCTGCGCTGGCCGCGAAGCAGTCGGCTCAGGTGTCGCTCTTCTGGGACACGCGTGGCGTCAAGGGCGAGCACACGATCCGCGCGACCGCGGACGCGCCCGGCGCTGTCGCCGAAGAGAACGAGGCGAACAACGCAGCAACACGAACAGTGACCGTTTCGGGAAACAAGGTCACGAACGGCGGCTTCGAGCAGCAGACGGCGGCCGGTCAGCCGGATGCCTGGTCGGCCCAGAGCACCGGCGCCGGTACTGCGTCGCCTTCACCGAGCGGCGGCACCGACGGCTCGAGCGCCGCGCAGATACAGGGCAACGGTGGCAGCGCCGCCGCATCGGGCTCCCCAACCTGGACCAGCGCACCGTTTGCCGTCCAGGCTGGTGAGGTGTACGACGTGACAGCTGCGTTCAAGGCGAGCGGGCTCTCGTCCGCGCCATCGCTCGGTCTGGTGTATCTCGGAGCCGCGGGTCAGGTGCTCGACACCGTCAAGGTGCTCAGCGCGCCGCTTCAGACCGACGGCTTCCGCGCGCTGGAGCAGGCGGTGACGATTCCGCCGTTGGTGACCGAGGTTCGTGTCGCCCTCAGCGGCTTCTCGGCCGCGGATCTGGCGACAGGCGGAACGGCCACCTTCGACGACGTCGGCGTCTACGCGAGGTAGCGCGCAGGTTTCCGTGCCCCGGGCGGGTGCCACGGAAGCGGAGCCGGACGGGGCCAAGCGTCCTGTCCGGCTC
>JACDAN010000093.1 GCA_013695385.1 Actinomycetota bacterium
ACGAGGTGGCGATCGAGCTGACGGACGCGGCGAAGGAGGTGCTCGTCGAGCAGGGCTTCGATCCGGCCATGGGCGCCCGGCCGCTGCGCCGGGCGATCCAGCGCTTCATCGAGGACCCGCTCGCCGACTTCGTGCTCGGCCGCAACCTCAACCCCGGTGCGACGATCCTCGTCGACCGCAAGGAGGAGCTCACCGGCGAGGAGGACGAGTCGCTCGTCGACATCAAGATCGTCGAGGGCGAGCCCCGCGCCGAGAAGGTGACGGTTCCGGCTGATGAGCCGGTGGAGCCCGAAGAGGCTCCGGACAGCGAGGACTAGCCGTTCGAGAGGCCGCCGCGAGGCGGCCTCTCGCGTTCGACCTCAGCCTCCGTCCGACTTCGCCCAGGTGTGAGCGCCGCCCCAGTCGATCACGGTCACCGGCTCGTCGCCGACGACCCAGGCGTCATGGCCGGGCGTGAGCATGCTCACCTCGCCCGGACCGACGTCGAACTCGGTACCGTCGGCCATTCGGACTCCGAGCGTGCCCGACACGTGGAACTGGAAGTGCGGGGCCTCGCCGAGCTGAGTTCCGGCGACCGGCTTGAGGTGCTCCGACCAGCTTCAGCCCGGCTGCACGGTGTACCGGCCCACCTCGCCGCCGCCGATCTGGAGGATCTCCGCGCGCCCCTGCGGGAACTCACGGATCTCGTCGGGGGAGTCGAAGCTCTTGTGCTCTGTCCTCGGCTCCGCCTGCGCTTCTTGGCGCATCCCACTCTCCTTTCCGCTCGACTTTGCTGGCCGCGAGACTAACTTACTAGTAGGTAAGAAAGCAACATCTGTGCCAGAATGGGCCTGTGCAGGGGGGACGATCCAACGGCAGTGCCGTGACCAGGATTCTCGACGTCGCCGAGAGGCTCGTCCAACATCGCGGCTTCAACGGCTTCAGCTACGCCGACGTTGCGGCGGAGCTGAACGTGACCAAGGCGAGTCTCCACTACCACTTTGCCGGCAAGGCGGAGCTCGGAGAGGCGCTGATCACCCGCTACACCCGCCGCTTCGTGGCTGCGCTCGCCGAGATCCAAAGATTGGATCTTGACGCCCGCGCGGCGCTCGAGGCCTACGCCGAGCTCTATGCGGAGGTGCTGCGCGGCCGCCGGATGTGCCTGTGCGGGATGCTCGCCGCCGAGTACCAGACCTTGCCGAAGCAGATGCAGGACGCCGTGATCCGGTTCTTCGACCAGAACGAGGCGTGGCTCGAGAGCGTGCTGGAGCAGGGGAGGTCGAAGGGGACGCTCCGGTTTAGTGGGTCGGCGAGGGAGGCTGCCCGCCTGGTCGTTAGCGCACTGGAGGGGGCGATGCTGACGGCGCGGCCGTACGGGGACGTCGACCGATTCCAGGCGGCCGCCACCGTGCTCCTGTCCAGCCTCACTGACACCGGCGCGGTCGCAACACACTCGTAACCGCAGAGGCACAGAGCTGGCACGAAGCCGTCCGTCGGCCTGGATAGCCTCGCTCCATGGCCAAGGCCGCAGTCAACTTCGCCTGCACGGAGTGCGGCTACTCGGCCGGCCGCTGGTTCGGCAAGTGCCCCGGCTGCAACGCGTTCGGCTCGCTCGTCGAGGAGGTGCCCGCCGCCGCGATCGCGAAGGCCGCTGCGAAGCCGCTTCTTCGACTCGTCGAGGTGAGCGCCGAGGAGGCGAAGCGGATCTCGACCGGCGTCCCCGAGCTCGACCGGGTTCTCGGCGGCGGCCTCGTGCCCGCGAGCCTCGTGCTCGTCGGCGGAGAGCCCGGCGTCGGTAAGTCGACGCTCCTCCTGAGTGCGCTCGGAGCAATCTCGGCAGCCGGCCGGCGCGCCCTTCTCGTCACGGGTGAGGAATCGACGGCCCAGGTGAAGCTACGCGCCGCCCGCCTCGGCGGAACGGACGAGGTGGAGATCCTCGCCGAGACCGAGCTCGACGCCGTCTGCGCGACGCTCGAGCGGGAGCGGCCGGACGTCTGCGTGATCGACTCGATCCAGACGCTGT
>JACDAN010000222.1 GCA_013695385.1 Actinomycetota bacterium
CATAGGTCCCGGATCGCGCGTGAAAGTCGTCGGCGTCGGCGCCGACCTTGTGCGCCAGGTCAGCCGTCGCGGCGGCTGCCGCCGTGGCGGCCAGAAGGAGCGCGGCGCCTCGCATATCCCCAGCCTAGGAGACGCGGACGAGCACGACCCCGCCGGCGAGTAGCAGCACGCCGGCGATCCGGAGCGGCGTGATCGGGTTCTCCTCGAACCCGACCCAGCCGAAGTGGTCGACCAGCAGCGAGGCGATCGCCTGGCCCGCCAGGATCAGCGCGACCAGGGTGGCGGCACCGAGCCTCGGCGCCGTCACGATCGAGCCGAGCACGTAGAAGGCGCCGAGAACGCCACCGATCCAGACCCACCACGGAGCGTCGCCCGCCCGCTCCGGCCAGCCGCGGGACGCGACCAGTCCGGCGATGAGCAGCGCGACTGCCCCCACGACGAACGAGACGAAGGCCGCGCGGAGTGGGCTGCCCACCCACGTCGCAAGCTGGGCGTTGATCCCGAACTGAATCGGGAGCATCGCGCCCGCGGCAAGCGCGAACACGAGGTAGCCCCACGTTGCCATGGAGGTGCTTTCAAGAGAAAATGGCGGTTTCCCTGCCGCCACGAGGAGGCCCGCATGCTCGACTTCGGCGTCACCGCCCTGCCCGATCCGCCGCAATCCCGCTTCTTCGAGCTGGTCGAGCTGACGGAGAAGCACGGCTTCGGCTACGCGTGGACCTACGACTCGCACATCCTCTGGCAGGAGTCCTACGCAACGCTGCCCGTCGCCGCGATGAAGACGGAGAAGGTGAAGCTCGGCCATTTCGTGACCAACCCGGGCATCCGCGATCCGACGATCGCCGCCAGCTGGTACGCGACGATGCAGGACCTCTCGGACGGCCGGATGGTCATGGGCATCGGCCGCGGCGATTCTTCTCGCCGGGTCGTCGGACTCAAGCCCGTCAGGGTGGCCGAATTCGAGGCGAGCTGCCGGATGATCAAGGAGCTGATGAACGGGCGCTCCGTCGAGTGGAACGACAAGGAACTGAAGCTCGAGTGGGTCCGCGACGAGCTGCCGGACATCCCGATGTGGATCGCCGGTTACGGGCCGAAGGCCCTCGGTGTCGCCGGCCGGGTCGGGGACGGCGTGATCATCCAGCTCGCGGACCCGCAGATCATTCAGTGGATCATGAACACCGCCCGAAAAGCCGCCGAGGAGGCCGGTCGCGACCCCTCGGAGCTCAAGTGCATCGTCGGCGCTCCGAGCATCATCACGGACGACCTCGCGAGGGCTCGGGAACAGGTTCGCTGGTTTCCCGCGATGGTCTCGAACCACGTGATGGACCTGATCGAGCGCTACGGGTTCGACTCCGAGATCCCGGACGCGCTGACCGAGTTCGTCAAGGCCCGGAAGTTCTACGACTACAAGGACCACAGCCGCGTGGGTGCGGCGCACGGCGAGTTCGTGACCGACGAGATCGCCGAACGCTTCACCGTGATCGGCGATGTCGAGCAAGTGAAGGCGAAGCTGAAGGAGCTCGAGTCCGTCGGCGTCGACCAGTTCAACATCTACCTGATGACCGAAGGTCAGGAGCAGACGCTCGAGACCTACGGGAAGGAGATCATCCCGCAGTTCGCCGGGGTTGAAGCGTAGAGCCCAACGGACAACAGACCAAACGACTGTTCCTCATAGCAGCCCTCGGCGCACTCATCGTCGTGCCGACGGGAACCGCAACCTCGACGGGCTCGTCGATGCCGCCGTTCGCGATGTCGCCGTCGTGGTGACCCACACGGGACGACCTCGATGTCGAACTTCGAGTTCGACGTCTACGGGTGTCCGAAGGGCCAGATCATCAAAAATCGCCTGGGAAGCCGAGCAGCCGGTGCCGGGAACCTCAACGGGCGGAGAGGGAAGGTTCGTGTTCTCGACCGGCGAGCCGACTCAGCACTTCGTGGTCACGACGGTTGGAGGCTTTCGACCCGGCTACGCATGGGTCAGGAGCGGCGTCGTGAGCTGCGGCCCGCTCGCGAAGGCGATCACCGGAAGCGGGTCGACCGTCGCAGTCGGGGCGCCCGAACGGCAGAAGAGGCTGGATCACCCGGCGAGAGACGATCCTTTGGCGGACGAGCTGATCAATCGTTGTCGGTACTTCCTCGCGGCGGGTGACCGTCTACAAACAGGGCCGCCGCGCCCGAGTCTTCAAGGCGATCGTGGGCAAGGCTTCGACACCGACTCCGCTCGGGAAGTTCTTCGTCGAGGAATCGCTCAAGCTTTCGTTTGGTGCGGCCGGAGCGCCGTTCGCCCTCGCCCTGAGCGCCCGCTCGACGGTGCTCCAGAGTTCGCCGGCGGCCCGGGTCAGATCGCCCTGCACGGACTGAGGAACGTCGGTGGCACTCTCGGCACGGCGGTCTCCCACGGCTGCGTGCGCCTGGACACCGGCGCGATGCGATGGCTGGCAGCGCGTATCACCCCCGGCGTACCGGTAACCATCACCCGGTAACTCGGCTCAGGCGGTCGCCGTGATCGTGATCCCGCCCCGGGCCTTCTGCCCGAGCGTGACCCGGACGGCGTCTGTGTCGATCTCGAGCGCCCCGGCGACGTCGTCACGGATCCGGACGGCGAGCGCTTCGCAGAAGTGACCCTGGCTCCGGAACTCCATCAGATAGAGCTTGAGCGACTTCGACTCGAGACAGAGCCCCTTGGGCTCGTAGTGGATCGTGGCGACGTACATGTCCGGCTGGCCCGTGATCGGGCAAACGGCGGTCAGCTCGTCGCTCGTCAGTTCGACCCGTGTGACGCCTGGGTTCTCGAACGTCTCGAGGCCCGCGTAGTGATCTGATCCGGCGTGGCCAAGTGCCACAAACTCGTCCCTGCGCCCTGGATCGCTCACGCGCTTACTGTAGGCGCCGGAGAGACTTGAGATGGTGAAGCGTGTCTATCTGGCCGGGCCGCCCTATGCGGAGGAGTACAGGAGCCGCGCGGCGGTGCTCGTTCGCCGTGCCGACAGGGAGCCGGTCGACCCCTTCCGCCGCGACTTCCGCGGACGGACGGCGGGCCGCGAGAAGGAGATCGTCGAGGGGGACCTCGCCGAAATCGATTCGTGCGACGCGGTGCTGGCGGACTTCACCCGCTCCGACGAGGGAACCTCGATGGAGGCCTGGTACGCGCACCGGTCGGGCAAGCCTGTGATCGCGTACACCGGCGGGACGCCGCCTCATCCCCTGGACGGTGTACGTCGACCCGCGTGTGCCGCGACCTCGAGGAGGCAGTCGAGGCGCTCGGACTGCTTTGAAGTGCGAGGACGTCAGCGGGCGACGGCGACCGCGATCCCTGCCCGCTCCTGCAGGAAGTCGACGAGGTGGACGAACGGGTCGAAACCGATCACCTCGTCTGCGTTCGCGACGAAGTTCGAGAGCGCGTTGACGTCATAGAAGTAGGGCAGGCCGTCCCGTGCGTTGACGAGGTATTCGACGCCGCCCAGCTCCATCCCGGCAGCCTGGATGATCCGCTTCGCATCCTCGACCACCTCGCTCGGCGGTTCGAACCGCTCGATCGGCAGGCCGCGGCCCGAGACGCCGTCGGCGATGCCGGAAAGCTCGCAGTAGTCGGCGGGGCAGAGATTGAAGCTCCCTGGAAGCAGTCGCGTCCGAATCGCGTACAGAAACTCGCCGTCGAGGACTTCGATGCGAACGATCGACTCGTCCGCCGCCGGCAGATACTCCTGCACGAGTGCCGTTCCGTCGAGGCCGAGCTCGAGGCTTCCGTCGCTCACCGCTTCGCCGAGCTCCGCGGGCGACGCGAACTCCCGGATCCCGGCTCCGCTCCCGCCTACATTCGGCTTCATTAGCACGGGGAAACGGAGCTCCTCGGCGGCGCCCGTGATCCCAGAGAGGTCGGTGACCGCCCGGGCCGCCGGGTAGCGGAGGCCGAGACGGGCGAAGAGCGCACACTGGCGCGCCTTGGAGATCTCGACCTGGAAGGCTGCGTGCCCGTTGATCACCTCGGCGCCGATGGTCTCGAGGCAGCCGAGGAAGTGGAGGGCGTGGTAGATCGCGCCGGCGTCGCCGCGCGTCCACGCCGACGGGCTCATCCGGTTGAAGACGACGGAGTACGGGCTCTCCGTCTCGCCCGGATCGAAGACGAGGTCGCCGGCATGGAGCTTCTCGAATGCAATCTCTCGCCGCTCGAGCTCGGCAAAGAGGGGCTCGAACCAGTGCGGGTGCTCGTAGAGGATGCCGATCGACGCCATGCAACGAAGGTACCCGCCGCGGCTCAGGCTGCGCGGCAGCGAGAAGTAGGCGCGCCGCTTTCGTGGGGGCGACCGTGGCAAGGTCGACTGACGACGCGCGGCTACGAGTTACGCGGCCGTGCCCGACCGAGCCGGAAAAGGTGGGGCTACCTACGTTTCCGGGGGCCTGTGGCCCACCACGTGGCTGATCGTTCGACAGCCGGGGCAGGCGGCGACGTACGAGTCGCCGGTGAGCATCTCCTTGACACGCTCGGGCAGCGGCGGGGGGTCGTTGCCCTCTGCGCGGGCCTGTTCGGCAAAGAGCTCGTGGCGGGCTTCGTGCTCGTGCGCCTCGAAGGCGATCGGCGTGCCGCACCAGGGGCAAAACTGGGGAGGAGGACCGGCCATCAGCAGATCCGCGGGAGCGGATCTCCCACCAGCATGTCGACGACGCGCCGACCGCCGAACGCGGTGTCGAGGAGGACGAGCGCGTCGGGATCGTCTGTGACCTCGCCGACGAGCGCGGCCGCCGAGCCGAGCGGGTGGCTGCGAAGCGCCTCCAGTGCCGCACCGGCCTGTTCGGGCGGGACGACGGCGGTGAGCTTCCCCTCGTTCGCGACGTAGAGCGGATCGATCCCCAGGATCTCGCAGGCGCCCACGACCTCGGGTCGAAGAGGGATGGCCGCCTCGTCGAGGACGATCGACGCGCCCGCGGCCATCGCGAGCTCGTTCAGCGCAGTAGCGAGCCCCCCGCGAGTGAGGTCGCGGAGGCAGTGCGTGGCGGGAGCGGAGTCGAGGATCGCCGCCGCCAGGTCGTGAAGGGGCGCAGTATCACTCTCCAGTTCGACCTCCAGCTCGAGCTCCCCTCGCGCGATCATGATCGCCATCCCGTGATCGCCGAGCGAGCCCGAGACGAGCACGCGGTCGCCCGGCCGGATGCTTTCAGGCGAGAGCTCGACATCGCGCTCGAGAATCCCGACACCGGACGTGTTCACATAGACACCGTCGCCCTTGCCACGCTCGACCACCTTCGTGTCGCCGGCGGCGATCACGACGTCTGCTTCGCGGGCCGCGCGCCCCATCGAGGCCGCGACCTTTCGGAGATCGGCGATCGGGAAGCCCTCCTCGACGATGAACCCGGCGGAGAGGAGGAGCGGCCGCGCCCCGGCCATCGCCAGGTCGTTCACGGTCCCGTTGACCGCTAACTCCCCGATGTCGCCGCCGGGGAAGAAGAGCGGCTTGACGACGTAGGAGTCTGTCGTGAACGCGAGGCTCGCTCCGTTCTGCCGGAAGACGGCGGCGTCGGTCAGCGGATCCAGGAGCGGATTCCCGAGCTCCGCGAGGAAGAGCGCCTCGACGAGCGCGTGGGTCGCTTTCCCGCCGGCACCGTGGGCGAGCGTGACGAGTTCGTCCTTGATCTTCGGCTTCAGCCGGCGCCGCCGCTCCACAGCCGCGAGCACCGCGAGCTCGCGGGGTTCCATTACGCGTCCACGGTCTCGAGCCGCCGCTGGAAACGCCCGTAGTTGTAGTAGGCCGCGCAGGCCCCTTCGCTCGAGACCATGCAGGTGCCGATCGGGCGCTCGGGCGTGCAGGCCGTGCCGAAGACCTTGCACTCCCAGGGCTTGATCACGCCCTTCAGGACTTCCCCGCACTGGCACGCCTTCGGGTCCGCGACGCGGACGCCGGGCACCGTGTACCGAAGCTCGGCGTCCCAGTCCGCGAACTCATCGCGCAGCTTCAGCGCGCTCTGTGAGATGAAGCCGAGCCCGCGCCACTCGAACGTCGTCCGCAGCTCCATCGTCTCGGCGATGGCCTCGAGCGCGCGGGCGTTTCCCGAGTCGCGAACGACGCGCGTGTACTGGTTCTCGATCTCGGCGCGGCCGTCAACGATCTGCTGAAGGATCATGTAGACGGACTGGAGGACGTCCAGGGGCTCGAAGCCAGCGACGACCAGGGGTTTTCCGTAGTCGCGGGCGATGAAGCGGTAGGGGGTCGTCCCGATCACGGTCGAGACGTGGCCCGGGCCCACGAACCCGTCTAGCCGAAGGTCCGGGGAGTCGAGGATCGCACGGATCGCCGGGATGATCGTGACGTGGTTGCAGAAGGCGAAGAAGTTGCGGATCCCGTCGTCTCGAGCGCGCAGGAGGGTGAGCGCTGTCGACGGCGCAGTCGTCTCGAACCCGATCGCGAAGAAGACAACCTCGCGGTCAGGGTTCTCGCGGGCGATCTTGAGGGCGTCGAGCGGCGAGTAGACCATCCGGACGTCCGCGCCCCGCGCCTTCGCGTCGAGCAGCGAGCCGTTGCCGCCGGGGACTCGCATCATGTCCCCAAAGGTCGTGAAGATCACCTCGGGACGCTCGGCGATCGCGATCGCGTCGTCGACGCGGCCCATCGGGATGACGCAGACGGGGCAGCCGGGGCCGTGGATGAGGTCGACCGGCTCGGGCAGCACGTCTTCGATCCCGTGCTTGTAGATCGTGTGGGTGTGCCCGCCGCAGACCTCCATCACCTTGTACGACCGGCCCGGCTCCAGCAGCGTCTCGATCTCCGCCGTGACCTTGCGCGCGACGTCCCCGGAGCGGTACTCGTCCACGTATTTCACGCTCCTGGCCTCCTTCCGCTCCCGCCCGGCGGAGCCGGGCTCCGCGGAAGGCTGACACCGCTGGCGGCACGAGGCTCTCCGGGTCTGTGCAGAGCACTATCCCCTCCGGCCTCGCACCACCAGCGGCGCCCCAGGAACGTGAGGAATTTCATCTCGGGCCCACTGCCTCGAGTAGGAGGTGGTAGACGGTCGCGTGGGCCTCCTGAAGGCGCGGAACGTAGTCGCTCTCGACCACGAAGAGATGGTCGAGCCACGGTAGCTCGCGGAGCAGTCCGCCGTCGTACCCGGTGACGGCGCACGTGAGCAGCTTGCGCCGGTGCGCCTCCTCGAGGCCCGCGACGATGTTCGGCGACGAGCCGCTGGTCGAGATCGCGAGCGCGACGTCGTCCGGCCGCGCGAGCGGGATCAGCTGCCGGGCGAAGACGTTCTCGAAGCCAACGTCGTTCCCGACGGCGGTAACCGTGGCGGCGTCGTTCGTCAGGGCGACCGCGGGCCAACCGAGCGCGAGGCAGTCGGCGGCGGCGTCCTGCGCGTCGGTCGAGGAACCCCCGTTCCCGAACGCGATCAACCGGCCGCCGCGCTCGAGCCGCTCGCGGACGGTGGCGGCGCAGGAGGCCACCTCCTGCAGGTCGATCGACCCGCGGAGTGTGATCACGTCGGCGCCCTTCCTCGTCGTCGAGGATTCGACGTCGGCGAGCACCGTCGCGAGATCGGTCTCGCCGCGCTCGAGAAACGGGTAGAGGAACTCGGTCACTCGACCCGCTCCAGCGCGACGCCGGCGTGGCAGAGGAGCATGTCGCCCACGTCGACCGGGGCGACGAGTTCGACGGCGACCTCTTCCCGCAGGCCGTCCTTCTCGATCACCGCGTTGCCGTTTCGCACGGCGACGACGCGCGCCTGGATGGCGACATCGCCGCAGGTGATGCACGCGTCGTCGAGGAGGCCGGGATGCTCGAAGAAGACGTGCACGAGCTCCCAGAACACGTGGTAGAGCGTCTCCTGGACCTCCTGGACGACCTGGGGATCCTCGCTCGGGACAGCGAACGCATGGTCGGAGTCGACCCGGTCGCCGCCGGTCAGTGCGATCGTGAGCGCTCCCCGGTGGCGGGCTTGCTCGCGAAAGGCTCTCACCGGAGCCGGCTCCGCGCCGTGCGCGATCGAAACTGCAATGTCGCCCGACCTGAGCACGCCGCGCACGTCGTTCGGCGGTGCCAGCGCGGGAAGCGCCCGCTTGCCGACGATTACGGGATGCATGAACTCCACGGCGACGTGGGCCGCATCGGTCTCGGCCGAGTCGACGCCGTAGGCGACGAGCGTTCCGCCCCGCGAGAACGCGCGGGCGATCGAATGGCACGCAAGCGCGATCTCCCGCTGCTCGCTCTCAAGGAAGTGGCCGAGCACGCGCTCTCGCTCGGCGACGAGCAGTTGGAGCCGCTCGATCACTGGATGTCGCTCGCCCGAAGCTCCGCTAGCTCCTGCTCGTACGGGTCGCCGAGCGTCTCGAGGAACTGGCGAGTCGCGCGCGCCTCTTCCTCGTCGATCTTCGACAGCGCGAAGCCGACGTGGATCAGCACCCAGTCACCGACGTCCACCTTGTCCGGCCCCTCGGCGAGAAGGCCGACGTTCACGTTGCGTCGGACGCCTGAGACGTCGACCTTCGCGAGATGGTGGGTGGGCTCGACGAACTCGACGATCTGACCCGGAATCCCTAGACACATGATGCAATCCTCCTCGCCGCGACTGCGGCTTGACCGTAGCTAACGCCGCCGTCGTTCGGCGGGACTCGACGATGGGTGAGAACCCGAAAGCCGTGCTCCTCGAGCCGGCGCCGGGTCGAGGCGAGCAGCCGGACGTTCTGGAAGCTCCCCCCAGAAAGCGCGACGGTGCGCGGCTCCGCCGTGTCCGCGCAGGCTTCGGCGGCGCCCGCAGCGACCGTTTCGTGAAAGGCCGCCGCGAGCTCCTCCCGCGGCCGCCCGTCGGCGAGGTCGTCGTGGATGAGCCGCACGAGGGCGGGAC
>JACDAN010000251.1 GCA_013695385.1 Actinomycetota bacterium
CGCCCGCGCGGGCGCCTTCGTCGGCTTGCAGACCAACGTGATGGGCTTGCTCGGCGCACCTCGGCATCGTCTCGTCTCGGTGGACGAGCCCCCAGTCACGCCTCCGGCGAGTCGGACGGCAACGACACGCGAGGGCCGGTAGATGACGCGTGAGCTCGAGCCGCGAACCTCGATCCGAGTCGGCCGAACACTCCGGAACGTGAGCTCGCGGCCGTCGTTCCCCTCACGGCGCACGATGCACTCCTCCTCGCTGCGCGTCTGGACGTACGTGACCGCTTCCGTGATCGTGCCCCGAAGGGTGACGGCGTACCTGACCGGCGGCTGGGCAGCCTGCGCGGCCAGCGGCGCCAAGAGGAGCGCAGCGACGAGAGCAAGGAAAGCGTGCCTCACTCTTCCAAGTCTTCCCGGATCAGCGATAAAAGAACCCCGTCCACCCATTCCCCGTGCCGCCAGTAGGCCTTGCGCTTCACGCCCTCCTTTACATAGCCCGCCCGCTCGGCATGCCGGATCGCTCGGTCGTTGAACCCGTAGCACTCGAGCTCCAGCCGGTGGAAGTCGAGCTCGAAGATCAGGTGCCGCTGAAAGAGCCGCGCTGCGTCGTCGGCGAGCCTTCGTCCGCGAAAGGCGGGGTGGATGGCCAGACCACCGAGGTGCGCGATCCGACTTCGCGCGTTGGTGAGCGAGAACTCCATCATCCCGGCGCGCTCCCAGCCGGCACCGCCCGGCACCTCGATCACGAAGAGACCGGACTCCGCCGGCCTGTCGGTCGAGGCGCGGATGTCCACGAGCACGCCCGCCCGATCGCGGGACCGGGAGGCGGCGAGAAAGGGCTCGGTGTCCTCGTCGTTCAGGAGGCCGACGACGAAGTCCGCATCCTCCTCGGTCGCCCTGCGCAGCCGAAGGCCGTCCCCGTCGACGGTCACCGGATCGGAGCTGGGATCGGCGTCTGGCGTCGCAACGGCCGCACGAGGCCCGAGCCGATCGCCACGCCGACGAGGATCAGCACCAGGCCCGCGATCGCGGTCAGCCGGATCGGCTCGTCGAGGAAGACGGCGCCGTAGAAGAGTGCCGTCGGCGGCAGCAGGTAGACGACGAGGCTGGCGCGGGAGGAGCCGTGCGTCTCCAACATGGAGAGGTACATGAGCAGCCCGATGGCGGTGCCGAGGAGGCCGAGAGCCGCCACCGAGGCCAGCGCCTTCCAGCCGGGAACGTCGCTCGGCGCTTGAGCGATGCCGAACGGCAGGATCACGACAGTCCCCCAGAAGACCGACGCGGTCGAGACCAGCAGGGCGGAGGAGTCGCCGAGCTTGTGCTGGCTGTAGAGCGCCCCTACCGCGTACGAGACCGCCGCGCCGACCACGGCGAGTGTCCCGATCACGCCCCAGAGGCCTCCTTCGGGATTGACACCGACGAGCACGGCGACCCCGACGATCCCGAGAGCGATGCCAAAGCCGCGGAAGCCGTTGACGCGCTCGTGGCGAGCGAACCGAATCGCAAGGAGGGCCACGAAGATCGGCATCGCGGCGTTCCCGATCGCGGCGATGCCCGAGTCGATGTGCGTCTGGCCCCAGCCGATCAGCCAGAACGGCAGCGCCGTGCTGATCACGCCGAGGACGAATCCGGCGAAACCGAAGTTCCGCACGGAACGGATTGCCTGACTCCATCCGCGGCGCGCGACGAGGATGGTTCCGAGGGCGAGGGTCGCGACGATCAACCGCCCGCTCATGGTCGCCGCCGGGGAGAGCTCGTCGATCGCGAACTCGATGAACATGAACGACGACCCCCAGATCAGGGCCAGGGTGATCAAGACCGGGACGTAGCGACTGGTCACTTCAGCAACCTAACGACGTGGAGGCAGACACCCTTCCCCTCGCCCCATTCCGTCTGGCACCGCCTTTAGACTTCTGCGTCTGACGAGGGTCGCCGAACAGCCTCTCCACCGCGCCCTCGGCCTCACGGACGACGAGCTCGACGGTATCTGCGGCCTCCTCGAGCGGGAGCCGAATCACTTCGAGCTGGCGGTCTTCTCCCTGCTCTGGTCCGAGCATTGCGGCTACAAGCACTCGGCTCTGCTGCTGAAGCGGCTCCCGTCGGCCGGTGAGCGCGTCCTTCAGGGCCCGGGCGAGAACGCCGGCGTGCTCGACCTCGGAGGCGGGCAGGCGGTCGCGTTCAAGGTGGAGAGCCACAATCATCCGTCGGCAGTCGAGCCGTTCCAGGGAGCGGCGACGGGAGTCGGAGGGATCCTGCGCGACGTCATCGCCATGGGCGCCCGGCCGATCGCGCTCCTCGACGGGCTCCGGTTCGGCGAGCCGGGCCTGGCGTTCGAGCGCGCCGTCTCGGGCATCGGTCAGTACGGGAACTCGGTCGGCGTCCCGACCGTGGGTGGAGAGGCCGTCTTCGACGAGGCGTACCGGCACAACTGCCTCGTGAACGCCATGTGCGTGGGCCTCTTGCCGAAGGGACGCCTGACCCGCGCGAGGGCGACGCTGACCGGAGGCCTGCTCGTCCTCTACGGCGCCACGACAGGGCGGGACGGGATCGGCGGCGCCAGCGTCCTCGCGAGCCAAGAGCTCGGTGAGGAGGATGCCGACAGGCGCCCGACCGTCCAGATCGGCGATCCCTTCACCGGCAAGAAGCTGATCGAGGCGAGCCTCGAGCTCGTGGTGCGCGGGCTCGTCGAGTCGCTTCAGGATTGCGGCGCGGCAGGGCTCGCCTCCTCGCTTGCCGAGATGGCGCGGGACGGCGCCGGGGTCGATGTGGATCTCGACCGCGTCCTGCTCCGAGAGGAAGACATGGAGGCGTGGGAGATCATGATCTCCGAGAGCCAGGAGCGGATGGTCGCTGTCGTTCGCCCGGACCGGCTCGAGGACGTGCTGGCGACGGCACGGCGGTGGGAGCTGACGCACGCGGTGATCGGCGAGGTGACCGACACCGGGGAGCTGCGCGCCTTCCACGAAGGGGAGCTCGTCGGCGAGATCCCGGCCGTGCTCCTCACCGACGAGTGCCCGCGCTACCTCGTCGAGACCCGCGCGAAAGAGACGCGCTCTGCACCGGTCGCCGACTCGAACCTGACCAGCCGCCGGTGGATCTACGAGCGGTACGACCAGCTCGTCGGATCGCGGACCGTGCGGCGCCCCGGCCTCGACGCGGCCGTGCTGCGAATCGACGGACACCGAGGCCTCGCGGTGTCGCTCGACGGTCCGCCGGTGGGCGAGCGCGACCCCTTCCGGGCCGGCGCGCTGGCCGTGCTGGACGCGGCTCGCAACGTCGCCTGCGCCGCCGGCGAGCCCATCGGGCTGACCGACTGCCTCAACTTCGGGAACCCGGAGAAGCCCGAGATCGCCTGGGAGCTCGAGCAGGCGATCGAGGGGATCGCGCAGGCGGCGGAGGCGCTCGGCATTCCGGTCGTGAGCGGCAACGTGTCGCTCTACAACGACACGGACGGCGGCTCGATCCCCCCCACGCCCCTGGTCGGGTGCGTCGGCCTCGTCGAGGACGTACGCCGGGTGCCGGCCGGCTGGCGGCCAGGGGACACGGTCAGCGTCGTTCGGGGCCCTAGTAACAGTCTGTTACTTGCGCACGACTGGCTCGGGCAGGAGGCAGAGGTGATCGGGCTCGTCTGGCGCGCAGCTGCAGGGCTTTCGCTCGTCCACGACGTCTCGGACGGCGGCCTCGACCTAGCCCTCAGGGAGATGGCCGAATGGAGCGGTGTCGAGGCCGACATCGACGTGCCTGATCCGGACACGGTTCGCTTCATTCTCGCCGGCGACCACGTGCCCGATTTCGCCGAGTCGGTGGGTCGCGTCTGATGTGCGGGCTCTTTGGCATCCGAGCGCCGGAGAGGGACGTCGCCCGCGTCTCCTATTTCGGCCTCTTCGCCCTCCAGCATCGAGGCCAGGAATCGGCGGGGATCGCCGTCTCGGACGGAGGTCGCCTCACCGTCGTTCGCGACATGGGCCTCGTCCCGCAGGTCTTCTCCGAGCAGACGCTGCGCGGTCTCGACGGACAGCTGGCGATCGGGCATACCCGCTACTCCACGACGGGGTCGACGCGCTGGGCAAACGCTCAGCCGCTCGTCCACCACGGCAGGGCGCGAACACTGGCGCTCGGGCACAACGGGAACCTGACGAACGCCCAGGAGCTGCGCGAGGAGCTGCAGGCCGAAGGGGACCGGCTCGGGTCGAGCTCCGACTCCGAGGTGATCGCGGCTCTGATCGCCAACGACCCGGCGCCGCTTCCCGAGGCCGTAGCGCACACGCTGGAGCGGGTCGAGGGCGCGACTACAGCAGTGGCGCTCGCCGAAGGCCGACTCATCGGTTTCCGCGATCCCTATGGGTTCCGCCCGCTCGTCCTGGGGCGGCTCGGCGAAGACTGGGTGCTTGCGTCGGAGAGCTGTGCGCTCGACCTGGTCGGCGCCGAGCCCGTGCGGGAGGTGCGGCCGGGTGAGCTCGTGATCATCGACCAGGAGGTCGAGTCGCACCAGGTCGTCGAGCCGACCGCGCGGCTCTGTCTCTTCGAGTTCATCTACCTGGCCCGGCCCGACTCGCGCCTCGCCGGCGAGGAGATCCACGGCGCGCGCATTCGTATGGGCGAGACCCTGGCAGCCGAGGCACCGGTCGAGGCCGACCTCGTGATGCCCGTACCCGACTCCGGGACTCCCGCCGCGATCGGCTTCTCCCGCGCGTCCGGCGTCCCCTTTAGCGAAGGGCTGATCAAGAACCGGTACGTCGGCCGGACGTTCATCCAGCCGGATCAGGGGCTCCGCGAGCAGGGGATCAAGCTCAAGTTCAACCCGCTCGCCGAGGTGGCCGGCAAGCGGCTGGTCGTCGTGGACGACTCGATCGTGCGTGGGACGACGATGCGCCAGCTCGTCTCGATCCTGTTCGAGCGCGGCGCGACCGAGGTTCACGTTCGCGTGTCTTCGCCGCCGATCATCTCACCCTGTTTCTACGGGATCGACTTCGGCGACGACAGCCAGCTCGTCGCCGCCGGCCAGTCGGTCGAGGCGACACGCCGCGAGATCGGCGCCACCTCGCTCGCGCATCTCTCGCTCGACGGTGTGCAGCGCGCGACGCAGCTTCCCGGGGCCGAGTTCTGCCGCGCCTGTTTCACGCGGAAGTATCCGACCCGCGTTCCCGCGGGCCGGATACTCCAGAAGCTTCGGTTCGAGCCGGCGTCCGTCTAGGACGGAATTACTGCTCGAGCACGCGGCTCGCCTTGGCGACGCCGCGCGAGAGGATGTAGGCGATCGTCACCCACTGGAAGAACCCGAACCAGGACGCCGCATTCAGGTTGTCCGAGAACCAGGCAACGAGCCAGGCGACGAAGAGCGCGACCAGGTACAGGGCGAACTCGGCGTTGCCGGGGATCGGCAGCCGTGCGACGTCGATGTTGATCCCGCCTCCTCCGTACGGCGGGCGTCCCGAGCCCGAGCCCGGTGGGGTGGAGTGCTAGGTCGGCTGATCCGGTGTGGTGGACATCGTGCTCCTTTCGGGCGACTGCTCGTGAGTTCAGCGAGTGTCGCCCAGCTCCTGCCCACGTCCGTACCGAACCGCCCTTCGGACCGCGCGCGGCTCCATCCCCTCCTCCAGGAGCCGCTGCCGCAGCTCGCCCTCCTGCGCGAGCCGCAGGAAGAGCCACGCGAGCGCGCCGATCGTCACGATCGAGCCCTCGATCATCATGATCGTCCCGGCCCAGGCCTGATCCTCCAGGGGGCCGATCCCGAAGCGCTCGCGACCATGGTCGTACGCCCCGTAGATGACGCTGCCCGACCACATGAAGATGTTGCCGAGCACGGTCTCGAGGAGGCGCACCGCGACGACGTAGCCGAACTTCGCGCCCGTCCCGAACCATTCCGGCCCGGGCAGCACCTCGATCACTGCTGCCCACATCAGGACGCCGGTGCCGAAGAAGAGCATGTGCTGGAGAGCGTGAACGGCCTCGTACCGGAGCGCAGCCTCGTAGAGGGGCGGCGCGTGCCAGACGTAGAGGCTGATCGCCCAGATCGGCAGGGCGACGAGCGGGTGGGCGAGAACGCGAAGTCGCGACGTCGACCCGACGGCGAGGACAGGTCGCAGGAGAGGGCCGCTGAGGCCGAGGACGAATGCGAGGGCCGCAAGGTCACCCAGGAGCACGTGCTGGACCATGTGCGCCGAGAACAGGTCTTCCTCGGCGATCCGGTCGAGCGGGGTGGCGACCGCTCCGAGCAGCAGGAGCAGCGACAGCGCGAAGCAGACCCGCCGCCAGCGCGGAACCGCCGTCCCCCGGGCGGCCAGCGTCCTCGACCGGACCGAGTACATGACCGCGAGAAGGATGAGCGGGGCGATCTGAAGCAGATCCATCTCGCCCTAGTATCGGTCCCGCGCATCGACTCGACCGCAGGGTGACCGTCTTTCGCGCCGGTTAGAGTCGACGAAGGTGGAGGGAAGGACGTACGCCGGGGCCGGGGTGTCGCTCTCGACGGCCGAGTCGGTGGTCGGCCGGCTGCGCAACGCAGCCGAGTCGACAGGCGCCATGGGATTCGGCGCCTTCGCCGGCCTCTATCCCTTGAACGACCGGCAGTTCCTCGCCGCCTCGACGGACGGGGTGGGCACGAAGCTGATCCTGGCCCGGGCGCGCGGCGCGCTCCGCGCTTGCGGCGCCGACCTCGCGGCTCACTGCATCAACGACGTCATCACGACCGGCGCCGACCCGCTCATCTTCCTCGACTACGTCGCCGCGAACCGGATCGAACTGGAGGAGGTGGCCAACCTCGTGGAGGGCGCAGCCGAGGTCTGCAGGGCTGCCGGAGTCGCGCTGATCGGCGGTGAGACCGCGGAACTCCCCGGGATCTACAGGGACGCGGAGCTCGACTTCGCCGGCACCTGCGTCGGTCTGGTGGAGCGCGACCGGCTGATCGACGGCTCGAGGATCGGCGAGGGCGACGTCGTGGTCGGACTCTCCTCCGCAGGAATCCACGCAAACGGCTTCACTCTCGCCCGCCGGGTGCTCGAGGAGGAGAACTACGAGGGTGACGACCTGCTTGCGCCGACCCGGCTCTACCTCGACGAGGTTCGCGGACTCGCTCCTGCCCACGGGCTCGCCCATGTGACCGGCGGCGGGATCGAGGGAAACCTCTCGAGGGTCGTCCCCGACGGGCTCCGCGCGGAGATCGACTGGGATTCGTGGCACCGGCCGCCCGTGTTCGAGTGGCTCGCCCGCCACGTCGACGAGGAGGAGCTCCGCCGCGTCTTCAACCTCGGGATCGGATACTGCGCGGTGGTCGCGGAGCCTGCGGACGGGCTCGTGATCGGACGGATCGTCGCCGCGTGATCGGCGTGCTCGTCAGCGGTGAGGGGACGAACCTGCAGGCCTTGCTCGACGCCGATCTCCCCGTGGCGTGCGTCGCATCGAACAAACCGGAAGCCCCGGCCCTCACGCGGGCGCGGGGTGCCGGTGTGGCTGCGCAGGCCTTCCCCCTCGAGAACTTTCCCGACCGGGAAGCCCGGGACGAGGCGATGGGCCATTGGTTCGAGGAGCGTGGCGTGGACTTCGTGGTGTGCGCCGGGTACATGCATCTCCTCCGCAAGCCGTTCCTCGACCGCTTCGCAGGGCGGATCGTCAATACGCACTCGGCCCCCCTCCCCGACTTTCCGGGGGCGCACCCGATCGAGGACGTCCTGGAGGCGGGTGTGACCGAGACGGCGGCGACCGTGCACTACGTCGACCAGGGCGTGGACACCGGCGCCGTGATCGTCGCCGAGCGAGTCCCGGTTCTGGCGGGGGACACTCCCGACACTCTGCGCGCCCGCGTCCAGGCCGTCGAGCACCGCCTCCTCCCCAGGACGGTGCGGGAGCTCCTCCGCTGATCCGGAGGGCGCTTCTGTCGGTCTGGGACAAGACCGGACTGACCGAGTTCGCGAAGGGCCTCGACGAGCTCGGCTTCGAGCTGATCGCGAGCGGCGGGACGGCGGAGCATCTTGCCGAACACGACATCCCGGTGACCCCGGTCGAGGAGCTGACCGAGATCCCCGAGATGCTCGGCGGGCGGGTGAAGACCCTCCAATGGCGCATCCACGCCGCGATCCTCGCGCGCCGCGACCATCCCGACGATCTCGCCGCGCTCGACCAGCACGGGATCGAGCCGTTCGACCTCGTGTGCGTCGGGTTCTACCCCTTCACGCAGATCGCGTCCCGCCACGGAGTGACCGAGGCTGACGCCGTCGAGATGATCGACATCGGAGGCCCGTCGATGTTGCGGGGGGCGGCGAAGAACTTCGCGCACGTCGCACCCGTGTGCTCGCCCGAGCGCTACCCCGAGATCCTCGCCGAGCTCCGCGACTCCGACGGCCTGTCGGACGAGACGAGACGCTCCCTGGCCGCCGAGGCGTTCGCGAAGACGGCGGCCTACGAGACTGCGATCGCAAGCTGGTTCCTCGGGCGAGAGGCGTTCCCGGATCGTTTCATTCCGAGCTTCGTCAAAGTCGCGGAGCTCTCGTACGGCGAGAACCCGCACCAGCGGGCCGCGTACTACGCCGAAGAGGGAGGGAGGCGGCACCTCCTCTCGCGCGTGACGCAGCTGCACGGCAAGCAGCTTTCGTTCAACAACCTCAACGACCTCTCGGCGGCGCGGCGGCTGCTCGGAGAGTTCCAGCTGCCTGCCGCCGTGATCGTCAAGCACGCGAACCCGGCCGGGGTGGCGTTGGCGGGGACTCTCGCGGAGGCGTTTCGGAAGGCGTTCGACGCGGATCCGGTCTCGGCCTACGGCATGGTTCTCGCCGTCAATCGGTCGGTCGGCGCAGAGCTGGGCCGTGAGCTAGCCGAGCGGTTCATCGAGGTCCTCGTCGCACCGGGGTACGACGAGGAGGCGCTCGAGGCTCTGCGCCGCAAACCGGCGACACGCATCCTCCTCGACGAGGAGCGGCGCCGGAGCGATCTCGGCGAACGCGACTTCAAGCGGGTCATCGGTGGACTGCTCGTTCAGGACGGCGACCGGGAGGTCGACGATCGCAGCGGAATGGAGCTCGTCTGCGGCGATGCGAGCGAGGAGACCTGGGGAGACCTCCTCTTCGCCTGGCGGGTCTGCAAGCACGTCTCCTCGAACGCGATTGTGATCGTGAGGAGCCTCCAGACGCTCGGCATCGGCGGCGGTCAGACGAGCAGGGTGGACTCGGTGCGGCTCGCAGTGGAGAAGGCGCGGGAGCACGGTCACGACCTCGAAGGTGCTGTCCTGGCCTCGGACGCATTCATCCCGTTCGCGGACGGGCCGCAGGTCGCGCTCGAGGCGGGGGTTCGCGCCCTCATCCAACCGGGGGGCGCCAAGAGAGACGACGAGGTGGTAGCGGCCGTCGAGACCGGCGGCGGAGCGATGGTCTTCACTCGCCGCCGTCACTTCCGACACTGACGCGGGGCTAACCTTCCCTCTCGATGGCCCGCGAGTTCCCGACCGCGCTCGAGCTCGTCGGCCAGACGCCGATCGTGCGGCTTCAGAAGATCGGGCGAGAGCTCGGGCCCGAGCTCCTCGTCAAGCTCGAGTACCTGAACCCGGGCGGCTCGCTGAAAGACCGGATCGGTCTGCCCCTGATCGAGGCAGCCGAGCGCGAAGGGAAGCTCAAGGCCGGCGGCACGATCGTCGAGCCCACGTCGGGCAACACGGGTGTCGGGCTCGCGATCGCGGCTGCGATCAAGGGCTACCGCTGCATCTTCGTCATGCCCGACAAGATGAGCCAGGAGAAGATCGCGCTCTTGCGGGCCTATGGCGCCGAGGTCGTGATCTGCCCAACCGCGGTCGACGCCGATTCCCCCGAGAGCTACTACTCGGTCTCCGACCGGCTCGCCGAGGAGATCCCCGGCGCCTTCAAGCCCGACCAGTACTCGAACATGGCGAACCCGGACGCCCATTACGCCTTGACAGGGCCGGAGATCTGGGAGCAGACGGGCGGCGAGATCGACGTCTTCGTCGTCTCGGTCGGAACCGGCGGGACGATCTCCGGCGCCGGCCGCTACCTCAAGGAGCAGAAGCCGGGGCTGCTGATCGTGGGGGCAGACCCCGAAGGCTCCGTCTACACGGCGGGGGAAGACATGGACGTCCACCCGTACCTCGTCGAGGGCATCGGCAAGGACACCTGGCCGAGGACGATGGCGAGGGAGATCGTGGACGAATGGATCCGCGTGTCAGACCGCGACTCGTTCGTCACGGCGAGACGGCTCGCCCGAGAGGAGGGACTGCTCGCAGGCGGCTCCGGCGGGACATCCGTCTGGGCCATGCTCGAGCTCGCCAAGCGGTTCGACGCCGCGACCAGGATCCTCACGATGATTCCCGACAGCGGGCGCAACTACCTCTCGAAGTTCTATGACGACAACTGGATGCTCGACCACGGCCTGCTCGAGCGCCGCGCGCCGGTCCCGACCGTTGAGCAGGTGCTCAGGTCCAAGCAGAGCGAGGAGCCGGCGATGCCCGACATGGTCACGATCGCCTCGAACCAGAAGGTCGGTGAGGCAATCGACCTGATGCAGCGCTACTCGATCTCGCAGCTGCCTGTGATCCGCAACGGTGAGGTGAGCTCGCTGGCCGACGTGATCGGCTCCCTCCACGACCGTGACCTCCTCGACCGCGTCTTCAAGAACCCCGATGCGCTCCACGAGGACGTGGCCGCCGCGATGCAACCACCGCTGGCGGCGATCGACGCCGACGAGGCCCTGGACGAGGTCTTCTCGACTCTGACAGGGCGCACCAACGCGGTGGTCGTCGCGCGAGAGGGCCGCCCCGTCGGCGTCCTCACCCGAACCGACCTGCTCGAGTACCTCGCGCACCACCGTTGACGGAGACGATCGCGTTCGCGGCCACCGCGTCGGCCGGCCTGCCCTTGTTTTCTCCAATCTCGCCCCTGGGTCGCCTTCGCGACTGTCGCCGGGTTCCTGCTCTCGTTCCTGCTCGGGCCTCCGACTAGGAAGGCTTCCCGACGTAACGGAAGCCGAGTCCCGGAATTTTCTCCCCGTCGGCTGGATACGGTCGCCACCCGAAGAAGCGTTCCTCGAACCGGATGTCGAGCTCCGCGCGCATGACCGGGTAGCCGTGGAGCCCCTCGTGTTCGGCCTCCCACTCGGGCGTCATCGGTTCCAGACGATCCCAGGCGAACTCGTTCAAAATCAGCGGCCCACCTCCCGGTAGCAGCCGGACGAGCTTGTCGAGGACGCCGCCGAGATCGTGAACATGATGCAGCGACCGGCTGGCGACGACAGCGTCGAACGGGCCGGGCTCGTCGAAGGCTTCGATCGTCGCCCGGCGGAAGATCTCGCCGTCCGGCGCCTCGGGATCGACGGCGACCACCTCGTAGCCGGCATCGACCAACGCCAAGGCCAGCTCACCCTCGCCGCACCCGACCTCGAGCACCCGAGCGGGCGGCGAGGGTAGATGCAGGAGCACGAATTCGGAGAGCTCCATCTCTAGGGAGAGATATTTCGGGCGTGCCGACGGAGCACATAGTTCAGAGCGCCGCCCGCTCCGAGTACGAGCACACCCCAGAGAACGACTTCGTCCACACGAAAGAATTCGGAGACGAGCACGCCGGCGGCGACGACGAGGCCAGCGTGCGCGCCGAGGACAATCAGACCAGGGCGCGCGCCCGCGAATGCGAGTCCGACTGCCAGGAGCCCGGCAACCGCGCAGACAAGTCCCAGCAGGGGAACAGCAACGCCGTACCACGCCGGACTCTCGGCATCCTCCCCGCAACCCCCGTAGCACTGAAAGACGCCGGCGACGAGAACGCCGGCCGCGGGGACTACCGTCAGCGATCCGTATGCGATCGCGAGCAGGATGGCCAGTCCGCGCACTGAGCAGATCATCCCATCGTTAGCGTGCCCCCAACCCCCGTGGCCCCCATCACGCTTTCCATCCCACAGGCTCGACGCCTCGCCGTCGCCGGCCAGTGGCTGCCCGCACCGAAGGGTGCCGGGATTCTGGACGTCGTTCGGCACGTCGGCTACCTGCAGCTGGACCCTACGAACGTCGTAGCGCGCAACCATTTGCTGATCCTCTGGAGCCGCCTCGGCAAGTACGACGTGGACGAGCTCGAGCGCCTTCGCTGGGAGGCGCGAGAGCTGTACGAGTACTCGGCGGCGATCGTCCCCGTCTCCGACTTCGCCATCCACGAGACGTGCATGCGTCGCTACCCCAACGCCTACAGCTTTGCCGACTGGGTCAACACCTGGATGCGAGACAACGCGGCGTTGCGGCGCAACGTCATCTTGCAGCTGCGCCGCCAGGGGCCGCTGCCGTCTCGCGAGCTCAAGTTCGCCGCCGACCGGGGCTGGAAGTCGACGGGCTGGACGAACGAGCGCAATGTCAGCCGGATGCTCGAGTTCCTGCATGCGAAGGGAACGGTTGTCGTCGCCGGGCGCCAGGGACAGCAGCGCATCTGGGATCTCGGCGAGCGCTGGCTGCCCAGGAGCGAGCAACCGTTGACTCTCGCGGAGGCCGAGCGCCGGGTCGTCGAGCGGTCGGCGCGAAACCTCGGCGTGGCGACCGCAAAGGAGATCCAACGCGAGTTCTTCGCCGGCGGCCCCTGGCCGGGCGTCCGCAAGGCGATCGAGTCGCTGGTCGAGGAGGGGAAGCTCGTGCTTGCCGAGATCAAGGGGATGCCGGGCGAGCGCTTCGCCCATGCGGACCTCCTCCCACCACCGCCGCGCCGGAGTCACACCACCTTCCTCTCGCCCTTCGACCCGCTGATCCGGAACCGCGAGCGGACGGAGGCCTTCTGGGATTTCCACTTCCGGCTCGAGATCTACGTCCCGAAGCCCAAGCGTCAGTACGGGTTCTTCGTGATGCCGATCCTCCACGGCGACCGGCTCGTCGGACGGATCGACCCGCAGTTCGACCGCAAGGCCGGCGTCCTGCGGATCAACGCCGTCCACTGGGAGCAAGGGGCGAAGGAAGTCCCCCTCGAAAGGCCGCTCCGCCGCCTTGCGGCCTTTCTCGGCGCCGATAGCATCAAGACCTAGAGATGGACTTCGAGACCCGCGCGATCCACGAGGGGCAGGAGCCGGATCCCGCCACCGGCGCGGTCACCGTGCCCATCTACCAGACGTCCACCTACGTCCAGGAGGCGGTCGGCGTCCACAAGGGCTACGACTACGCCCGGGTCGCGAACCCGACACGGACGGCACTCCAGCTCTGCCTCGCCTCGCTGGAAGGCGCCGAGCACGGGGTTGCGTTCGGCTCCGGAATCGCCGCGACCACAACGTTGATGCACCTCGTGCACCCGAGCGAGCGCGTCGTCTGCGTGAACGACGTCTACGGCGGCGTCTACCGCATGTTCTCGCAGGTGTACGAGCCAAAGGGCTACGAGTTCGAGTTCGTCGGCGTCGAGACGATCAACGAGTCGCTCGCCGACCATCTCGACGAGCGGACGCGCATCGTCTGGCTCGAGAGCCCGACGAACCCCCTCCTGAACATCGTCGACATCGAGGCTGCGGCGAAGGCCGCTCACGAGGTCGGCGCGATGGTCGTCGTGGACAACACGTTCGCGACGCCGTACCTCCAGCGACCGCTCGAGCTGGGCGCCGACATCGTGGTCCACTCGATGACGAAGTACCTCGGCGGCCACTCGGACACGGTCGGCGGCTTCGTGGCCACGAACGATCCGACGGTGGCAGAGCGGCTCTACTTCCTCCAGAAGTCCCTCGGGGCGATCCCGGGCCCGTTCGACTGCTGGCTCGTGCTGCGAGGGATCAAGACCCTCGCGCTGCGCATGGAGCGCCACTGCGAGAACGCGCGGCAGATCGCCGAGTACCTCTCCACGCACCGGTCCGTGGAGACGGTGCTCTACCCCGGTCTGCCGGGCCACCCGGGCCACGAGATCGCGAAACGTCAGATGGCCAACTTCGGAGGGATGATCTCCTTCCTGACCGAGACGGAGGAGGAGGCCGTCGAGCTCGTCGCCCGCACGAAGATCTTCAAGCTCGCGGAGAGCCTCGGCGGCGTCGAGAGCCTGATCGAGCACCCGGCCCGTATGACGCACGCCTCGACTGCCGACGCGCCGTTCGCAGCACCCAAGAACCTCGTCCGGCTCTCGGTCGGGATCGAGTCGATCGGCGATCTGCTCGAGGATCTGGAGCAGGCCCTGGTCCGCTCGCCGGCCGCCGCCGGCGCCTAGCACGCTGATCGAGCCCATCGATCTCCACCACCGGGGCGCCGACCGCGTCATCGGCTGCTACCTGGTCGAGACCGGAGACGGCCTCGCCCTGCACGACTGCGGCCCCTCAGCGTGTGTTCACGAGCTCAAGGAGGGCCTCGCCCGGCGCGGCATCGCCCTCAAGGACGTCGACCACCTCCTCCTCAGTCATATCCATCTCGATCACGCGGGAGCGGCCGGCGTGCTCGTTCGCGAACACCCCGGCCTC
>JACDAN010000253.1 GCA_013695385.1 Actinomycetota bacterium
GCTGGCCCTAACTGCGTGACCGGTGGTTGCTCATCGAGCGCTTCGCCACATCGCCACACTTGTGGCCAGCGCCCAAACGAGCATCGCGGGAATCGCGAGCATTCCCGCCAGAGCCACGTTCGCGACGACTACCAGGATTGCGGCAGCGGCTCCGACCCACGCGAGCCAGCGGCCGAAGACTGCGGTTCGCACGATCAGCAGAGATGTCGTCGCCATCGCCACCGCGGCGGCGAGGAGGCCGCCGGCACCGAGTGCTGCGTAGCCGGTCTGCGGTAGGTAGCGGAGCGTGTCGGCTCCCGGGAGCGACTCGTTGTTGGCCTTGATCGCGAATCCGATCAGTCCCCGCGACGCGGCGGCGACGGAGAGCAGCGCCACGAAGACGGCGCCACTTGCGACGACGAGAGATGTCAGTTCGCCGGTTCCGCCCTCGGCCGTGAGTAGGCGCGACCGAAGCTTCATCAGGAAGACGAGAAAGCAGAGTCCGGCGAGGACGAAGAGGTACATGGAGACGACGGTGGCCGTCTGGTGCCCGCTGTCTGACCACCAGGCCACGAGCTTCTGGTCGCTGACGCCGGCGGGGATATCCAGCATCGCCGTTCCCATGAGGAAGAGGAAGGAGAAGGCAAGGCCCGCCAGCGCGCCGAGTCTTCCACCTGCCGTTCTCGCTGCGGCTGCTGCGTGTGTGCCGACCGTTGCTGTTGCGGACAAAGTGATCCTCCTTGTCGGGCGCGGGTTCGCGCGTTGCACACGCAGGCTACGAGCGCGTCCGCTCGCGATCGTCGTGACTGGCACTGAGATGTGCCTCGGTGCCAGCACCGAGATTCAGACTGCGGAAGCGCGGAGGTAGGTCAGCACCGCGAGCACGCGTCGGTGGTCGTCCCCGCTGATTGGGAGGCCGAGCTTGCCGAGGATGGAACGGACGTGGGTCTCAACCGTTCTCTCCGTCAGCCAGAGACGCTTCGCGATCGCTGCGTTCGTTCGTCCCTCGGCCATCAGGGCGAGTACCTCCTGCTCGCGCGGCGTCAGCTCGCCGAGCGTGTCCTCGTGCGCCGGCGGCGAGACGAGCATGGCGACGACCTCCGGATCGAGAGCCGATCCCCCCTCGGAAACCCGCCGAGCGGCATCGAGGAAGTCGTCGACGTCGAGTACACGGTGCTTGAGCAGATAACCGAAGCCTCCTCCTGCCGAGACGAGCTCGAGAGCGTGGCGGGTCTCGACATGCTGCGAGAGAACGAGAACAGCGGTGCCCGGGTGCCCCTGCCGAATTTCAGCCGCGGCGCGCATGCCCTCATCGCTGTACTCGGGTGGCATGCGCACGTCGACGACGGCGAGATCCGGCTCGTGCTCGGCGACGACGGCCATCAAGGCTTGGGCATCGCCGACCCGCGCGACGACCTCGTGCCCGGCGTCCTCGAGGAGTCCCGCGAGCCCCTCTCGCAGCAGGACGGTGTCCTCGGCGATCACGATCCGCACGGAATCTCCGCCTCGATCCGCGTGCCGGCGCCTCGGGGGCTGTGGATGCGTAGCGTCCCGCCCTGGGCCTCGACCCGGTCGCTCAGACCCCTGAGCCCGGTTCCCTCTGCCACCGTCGCCCCGCCCACGCCATCGTCGGCGACCACGAGGCGCAGGGCTCCGTTCGCGACCATCGCTTCGACGCGAACGCGTGACGGGGCCCCGTGCTTGACAGCGTTCGTGACGGCTTCGCAGACGACGAAGTAGGCGGCCGCCTCGACCTGGACAGGAAGGCGCTCGTGGGTCGCTTCCAGGTCGACCGGGACGGGTGCTCCGCGGGCGAGGTCGGCGAGAGCCGCTGCCAGCCCTTCGTCCAGCCGTGGCGGTCGCACGCCTGCGGCGATCGTGCGCAGGTCTTCGATCGCCAGCCCGATCTCGTCGACCGCCGAATCCAGTGCCGGACCGAGAATCCGCGCCTCCCGCGGCAGAGATCGCTGCAGCCGTCGCAGCACGATCCCGAGCGTCACCAGCCGTTGCTGCGCGCCGTCGTGAAGATCGCGCTCGAGCCGCCGGCGCTCCTCGTAGCCCGCCTGCACCACCCGAGCTCTCGACTCCTCCACCTCCGCAAGCTGGAGCCTCACTTCGACTCGGAGGCGAGCAATCTCAATCGCCAGGCTCGCAGCGGCGAGAACGCTCCGAAGGAGATCGGGACGGTCGAGCAGGGCTCGCTTGTGCCGGAGTAGCGCGATCTCTTGCCCCCGATGCTCCACCTTTGTCACGGCGCGCGCGTGGT
>JACDAN010000279.1 GCA_013695385.1 Actinomycetota bacterium
GACTGGGCCCGCTCGAGCAACGAGCGGCTCGGCTTCTTCAGCTTGCCGAACCTGCCGGCCAGCTCGTGGAGCCGCCGGCGGGCTTCCTCGAGCGTCAGCGTCGGCACGCCGGCTCGTGCTTCGCCACCCTTGACCCGTGCCATCGGGGCACCTCCAAAAAGACGTACGGACTTCCGTACGAAATTATAGCGGTTGATTCGCTGCGTCAGCCGGGGCGTCCTGGCGCGCACGGGCGGATTACCCTGTGCACATGGCTGCGCCTGCCACGTCGAGGGCGTGGGTGGACGAGACGGTCGAGGCGCTCGTCCGTGAGTTCCGCCCGCTCAAGATCTTCCTCTTCGGTTCCCGCGCGCGCGGCGACGGCCGGGAGGCGAGCGACATCGACCTGCTCGTGGTGCTGGAGCGGATCGACGACCGGCGCGAGACGCGCGAGGCTCTTCGCAAGGCGATCCCGCGCCTGCCGGTCTCGGTGGACGTCTGGGCGGCCGATCCCGACGACCTCGCCCGCACCGGCGACTCCGTCGGGTCGTTTCTCTACCCGGTGCTGCGCGAAGGGGAGGTGGTGTACGGCGTGGACGACCGCGACGAACACGTCTGGCTCCGGTATGCGACAGAGGATCTGGAAACGGCGGAACGGATGCTGGAAGGGAAGGGATTTGCGCTTCGCTGGGCGTGCTATCTGGCCCAGCAGGCGGCGGAGAAGGCGATCAAGGCGTCGCTCGTCTCCGTAGGAATCACGTTTCCCTTCATCCACGACCTCGTCAAGCTCCGCGATCTGATCCCCGCCGGGATGGAGGTTGCAGGTCTAGAAGGCGATCTCTCGTCGCTCTCTGAGTGGGCCGAGGCTGGCCGCTACCCACCCGAGCAGGAGGCGAGTGAGTCGGACGCGAGAGAAGCTGTTGCGCTCGCCCGAGCCATCGTGGACGCGGCGCGAGCCGACATCGAGAGCGTCAGCTCGTAAGATCGCGGCCCTTCGACCGGAGTCCCCCGGCGCCCGTCGTCGTCTCAGAGGCTCCAACAGAATGAAGCTTCGTTGCAGGGGTGCGATGGGCGGTGGGAGCCAAGGACGCAGGGAGCGTTCATATGCCTGCATATGGGCGCGACTGAGGACGCCGGATCGCGCCGCGCAGCGCGGCCCGGCGGCACAAGGCTCATTGTGTTGGAGCCTCTTAAGCATTTCGGACCAAGTCGCGAAGCCCCACCGGGCGGAGTGCGTCAGCCCGTTTGAACGCCTTCGCGAGATCCGCGGTCAGCTCGCTCAGGGTCGATGGGTTAGCCAAGCGCGGCGGCGAGACTCGCCGGCCAGGCGTCGGTGACTCGGTGCATGACGGCCAGCCGATCGGGAAACTGCGGATGCCTCGCCAGGTCACGAGATTTGCGATAGACGAAACGCGGCGGACCGCCACCCTGTGGCCAAAGGCAGACGGCGAGAACGTCGAACTGGTCCGGCCTGTAGTACCGGCTCGCAGGATCGCCCTTCGATGAACGAGTCTTCTGGACCTCCACGCGACCGGCCCCGTCTGCATAGCCGTGCTCCTCGCCGTTCTTGCACTCAACGCCGACTACATGTCCACCCCGTCTGAGTGTCGCGCGTACGTCCGGAGGGCCGTCTGTATCAATCTCCTCGACGTGCATGACCTCGGGATCCCTCGAGAGCGCGCCCTTTAGATGGTGCTCGGCGACGCCGCCCCGCACGGCCATCTGGAGGCGCTTCCGCTTCGAGATGATGTCGAGCATCTCTTCGCTTCGTACATGGAATAGGTCTTCGAGCATGTGTCGGGTGCCGAGGCTCGTCGCCCGTGTGGCGGCGGCAACCGCCGCCCTTTCCCGCAAGAGCGGGTCGAGCGCCAAGCTCGATGCCTCGCGCTCGAGTCGGATGTAGTCGATCAGTCGCTCGGCCGTGAATGCCACGACGGTCTCCAACCCGGCTTCGGCCCGAGCCGTGGCTCGCACAAGTCCTGCGCGGTTGGGACGTTGCCAAACATGCCAGCTCTTCTGGAGGGTGGACTGGAGGTGGTGCGACTTGAACTCAATGGAGATCCCCATCGGCAGCGGGTCGTACAGGAGCGGGTCGAGCCCTATGAAAATGGCCGCCTCCACATGGACCCCGAGGACCGCCGTCACATCAACGGCCGCGATGTCGATGCCTAGCGGGTGCTCCTCCACCCACGTCTCTTCGGCTCCGTATCGGATCTGCGCTCGGTGCTCGTCCGCGGGTCGGTTCCTGATGGCCCGGCCCGTGCAGCGGAAGGGGTAACAGAGGAGTCCGATTCGCTCTGTCTCGCTGACCTCGATCCCGAGATAGACGGGCGCCCGTGTGTGCGGACTCGCGTACAGGACGCGAGCGCCCGCCCGTCGAACGGCGTCGGTCAGAAACGCATGAACATCCGCTCGCCCAGACGTGCGGTACACACG
>JACDAN010000281.1 GCA_013695385.1 Actinomycetota bacterium
TCCGCAAGCTGGCCGCCGCCTTCGCGTTCTTGAACCCCCACCTGACGCTCAACGTCGCCTGGTTCGGGGAGCCGGTGGAGCGGATCGACGCGACCGACCCCGACTGGCGCAAGTGGTCACCCTCTAGCCCGACGTCGCCGCACTGGTACGAGCCCGAGCATCTCGAGCGGCTCCTCGGCGCGTACATCACCCACGACGCCCAGAACGGCAACCGGCACCGGACCGTCCGCGAGTTCGTCTCCGAGTTCCGGGGGCTGACCTCGACGATCAAGCAGAAGTCGGTACTGGCCGAGGTGGGGCTCGCCCGCGCACCACTGGGGGCGCTGATCGACGGGCGCGACTTCGACCACGACCAGGTCGTGCGGCTGCTCGACGCGATGAAGAGGCAGGCGAAGCCGGTCAGCCCGCGGCTGCTGGGCACGATCGGTCGCGCCCATCTGGCCGCCCGCTTCGCCGAGCTCGGAATCCGCGACGGCTCGTTCGAGTACAAGAAGGTGGCGAGCCTCGACGACGACGGTCTGCCCCAGGTGACCGAGGTCGCCTTCGCCGCGCTCCAGGATCGGAACGCGCCCCGCCGGCTCGTCACCGGCGTCAACTGGTCCGCGGCGTGGGTCAATCCCTTCCGCACGCTCGGCGGCTACGGGCGCAGCCTCGACACGATGCTCGGCGACAGGAGGTTCGAGTACGACCGCCCGATCGCGCTGCTCGTTCACGTCGCCCACCCGCGCGTCCGGTACGCCGACCGTGGCAAGTCGACGGTGGAGGCGACATGAGGTCCGACGACGTCATCCAGGCCCTCGACGTCGGGCAGAAGTGGACCCGCCAGGTCAAGGCCGAAGAGAAGAGGCCCTCTGCGCGCATCTACCGCGACTCGATGTGGACCGTTGCGCGAAGGTCGCTGAAGTCCATCTGTTACGAGCGGATGGAGGAGGCGTGGAACAAGGCATCAGACGGCGGTCGCCTCCCCACGCACTGGCGGCAGGTGTTCTACGTCATGCGGCCACTGTGTGACGAGCACCCCGAGTCGGACCGCCCGCTGACCGACGCGACGTTCAAGGGCATCCTCGAGACCTACCTCGACGAGCACGCCCCCGGATGGGACGTGCTGCGTGGCGCCCGCGGAGTGTTCAAGGAGCCCCACGCGGCCAGGGACGACAACGGGCTCGCCATGAGCACGATGAACGTCCGCAAATACCTCCGGGCCCCGGCGCCCAGGCATGAGGTTCCGCCGGTGCAGGCACGCTTCCCGACCAAGGGCGCGCACAACCGGATCGCCGCCGTCCTGATCTGCGAGAAGGAGGGCTTCGACGACCTGCTCATCGCCGAGCAGGTGCCCGCGCGATACGACCTCGCGCTCATGTCCACGAAGGGGATCTCGGCGAGAGCAGCTCGGGATCTCGCGGAGAGCCTCGCTGCGCCCTGCTTCACGCTGCACGACCTGGACAAGAACGGCTTCGTGATGGCGAGCGGCTTCCCCGGCGCGATCGACATCGGCATCCGGCTCCCCGATGTCGAGGAGTGGGAGCTGGCGGCCGAGGAGCAGACCCACCCCAACGAGTGGAGGGCGCGAGCGAACCTCCTCCAGAACGGCGCCTCGGTCGAGGAGGCCGACTTCGTTTCCGGTGGCCAGCGCGTCGAGCTGAACATGTTCACCAGCTCCGAGTTCGTCGAGTTCGTGGAACAGAAGCTCGAGGAGCACGGCGTGGAAAAGATCGTCCCCGACGACGAGACCCTCGCCGCCGCCTGGCAGCGGGCGCACCTAGTCGAGAGGCTGAACCGGATCATTAGCCGCGCCCAGGACCCCGAGGAGGACGGCGAGCTCCTCGACGAGCTGAACGACGACGTCCCGCCGATGCCGGACGATCTCGCAGCCCGAATCCGCCGGGAGTTCGAGAACGACGCGGCCCAGTCGTGGGACGACGTTATCGCCGGACTGGTGGGCGGATGAACGGCCTCGGCCTGTACCTCGACATGCTCCACGGCGCCGAGCCCGAGGGCGCCTTCGTCGAGCTGCGCTTCCGGCTCCGCAACGGGCGCGGGATGGGTCAGGAGTTTGCCGCGGTGCGAGACCGTCGCCTCCCGGCGCTGATCGAGGCCCATGGGAGCAAGAC
>JACDAN010000048.1 GCA_013695385.1 Actinomycetota bacterium
ACGGGCACGTCCATCGCGTCGACCGGCCGGCCTCCGAGAGCCTCGATCGCGTGATCGAGCGTCCGCACCCGCTGAACGGCGCCGTAGGAGAGCTGCTGCGCGAACGCGCGGTCGCGGTCGTCGAGCCCATCGACCTCGCCCGCAAAGGCGCGATCGGCATATGCGTCCTCCTCGAAGACGCGCACGAGCACCCGATATGCAGCTCGCCGAGCCGGTGTCAACGGAGTCCGCGCTCGAACTCCTCGAGCGTCATCCGGCGTCCGCCCTCGGGCTGCACCTCGAGGATCTCCAACCCGTCGTCGGCAACCCGCGAGCGCCACACGAGCACGCGGCGCCCGCGCAGCTCCGCCCGGGCGCCGATGTGCGGGGAGAGCGCCCGGATGCGGTTGTGCAGCTCGGTTGCAGGCCGGCTCCAGTCGAGCTCCCGATCCGCCGCGCTGATCTTTTCGGCGTAGGTGACCTCGCCTTCCTGCGGGCGAAACTGCCTGAGCGCGAGGACGCTGTCGAGGAGCTCGGCGGCGAGGTCGCCTGCCCGCGCGAAGACGGAGCCCGAGTCGTCGTCGGGGCCGATCGGAAACGCCGCCTGGGCTCCGATGGGACCCGCGTCGAGTTCCCCGACGAGCCTGATGACGGAGACGGCAGTCTCGGCGTCGCCGGCCATGATCGCCCGCTCGACTGGTGCGGCACCGCGCCACCGTGGTAGCAGCGAGGGATGAACGTTGATCCACAGCGCTCGCTCGAGGAGATCGGTGGGGATCAAGGCGCCGTAGGCGGCAACGACGACCGCCTCGACCTCGATTTCGAAACCCGCGAGCGCTTCCGGCTGCCTGACCGGGATGCCTAGCGCTTCGGCCAGCCGCTTCGCCGGCGGAGCTGCCACGCGCTGCCCGCGGCCCTGCCGGCGGTCGGGACGGGTGAGGAGGTAGGCGACCTCATGGCGCACTGCGAGCCGCCGCAGCACCTCAGCTCCGAGCGGCGCAGTAGCCGCGACGGCAAGCCGCACTACGGGGCCAGCACGGCCTTCGGCCGCAGGACGGCTAGCGCTTCCTTCCGCGCCTCGTCCGTCGTGCGGTCGAGGATCAACACCCCGTCGAGGTGGTCGAGCTCGTGCTGGACGACCCTGGCGGCGTGTTCCTCCAGGTCGAGCGACAGGTCGTCGCCGTCGACGTCCTTACCCTCGAGCCGTATCGACAGCGGGCGCTCGACTGGCATCTGCACCCCGACCATCGAGAGGCACCCCTCGTCCTCCACGAGGGTCTCGTCGGATCGATCGGCAATGACGGGGTTGACGACCGCGACAGGATCTGCGTCGGAGTCCGGTTGGAAGACGAAGAGGCGCCGGAGAACCCCGACCTGGGTTGCCGCAAGGCCCGCACCTTTCGCATCGCGCATGAGCTGCGTCATACGCTCCGCAAGCTGCCGGATATCGCCGTCGAACTCCTCGATCTCGCGAGCCTTCATGCGCAGGACGGAGTCCGGGTACTGCCGGATCTGCCCCAGGGCGAGACGCCGCCGCGCCTCGGCCTCCGGATCCGGCTCCTCGTCCTCGACCTGCTCCAGCTCGTCCTCGTTCACGCCGGGAAATGTACGGCGTCGGGTCCGTCCTCGCCGCGGAACGGGCTCAGCCCGTTCGCGAAAAGGCGCCCTAGAGTTCTTGTGGATCGACGTCGACAACGGCGGTGACGCGCATCCGGCGCATCTCGGGCGCCGCGGCGGCCAGGAGGCGGGCGGCCTGGGAGGCAACCGCGCGAACCCCACCGGTCTTCGCGAGCAGTTGGGCCCGGTAGCGGCCCCGAAGCCGGAGGAGCGGCGCGGGGCCGAGCAGCTCGGCGTCGGTGCCGGCGAGTCCCTTGGCAACCTCCTCCAGAAGCCGAGTGGCCGAGCGAGCCTCGGCACCGCCGGCCACGACCCGGACGAGATGACGAAACGGCGGGTACCCGAGCTCTCGACGCCGCTCGAGCTCCTCAGCGAGGAAACGGGCGACGTCGTGCCTGGCGGCGTGCACGATCGGCCGGGAGTCGGGCTGGAACGTCTGGACGATCACCTTGCCGGGCGCCTCTCGACCGCTGCGCCCGGCCAGCTGGGTCACGAGCTGGAACGTCCGCTCCTCCGCCCGGAAATCGGGCATTCCGAGCCCAGTGTCCGCGTCCACCACCGCGGCGAGCGCAACCCCGGAGAAGTGGTGTCCTTTGGCCACCATCTGCGTGCCGACCAGGACGGCGCGATCCGCAGCCGCGAAGCGCCGCAACGCCGCTGCCAGCTCGCCGGGGCGCCGGACGGAATCGGCGTCGAGGCGAATGCGCTCCAACCTGGGAACCTTCGCCTCCAGCTCGCGCTCGAGACGCTGGGTGCCCGCGCCGATCCGAGCGAGCTCGGGCGAGCCGCATGCCGGGCATGCCTCACCGGTCGCCTCCGTCCACGAGCAGTGGTGGCAGTGCAGCCGTTCGTCGCCGTGGAGGACGAGTGCGACGTCGCAATTCGCGCATCGTCGGGTCAGCCCGCAGGCTCGGCAGTGAATCGCGGGAGCAAGGCCCCGGCGGTTCAACAGCAGGATCGCCTTCCCGCCGTTCGCCTCGAGCGCGCCGAGCTCCGCGAGCAACGGGGCGGAGAGCGGATACCCGCGCTCCCGGCGCAGATCGACGATCTTCACAGGTGGAAGCGGGCCGGCGAGGCGGCCGCCCAGCTCGAGCCGCTCGAGGCGCTCCCAGCTTTCCGGCCGAGGCGTTGCCGTCCCGAAGATCGCGACGGCTCCCTCGAGCGAAGCGCGCTTCGCGGCCACCGTCCGCGCGTCGTACCGCGGGTCGGACTCCTGCTTGTAGGAAGGGTCGTGCTCCTCGTCCACGCAGATCACGCCCAGGCGTGCGAGGGGCGCGAAGACGGCCGACCGCGCGCCGACGACGACCGGGGCCGCACCGCTTGCGATTCGCGCACGCTCGTCCCTCCGGTCGGCCTCCGTCAACGCCGAGTGGAGGATCGCCACCCGGTCCCCGAACCGCGCTCGTAGTCGTCCCACGGTCTGCGGCGCCAGGGCGATCTCGGGGACGAGGACGATCGCGCCGAGCCCACGCTCGAGCGCAGCGGTGCAGGCCTGGATGTAGACCTCGGTCTTCCCGCTTCCCGTCGCCCCCTGCAGGAGGAAGTTTCCGCCGCCACCGTTCATGGCCTCGCGGATTCGCGCGAGCGCGCGGGTCTGGCTCTCGCTCAGGGACGCGGGCTCGGGCTCGCCGCCGAACGCGTCGCGCTCCCCGGGTGAGGGCCGCTCACCGCGAGCCTTTCGCTTGACCGGGGCCACGAGCTCGAGCGCGCGGGCAGGCGTGGAGCCGTAGTACTCGGCGACCCACAGGGCGAGGTCGATCAGCGACTCGGGCAGCTCGTCGACGACATCGCCGACCGACGACATCCGGATGCCCGGCGGCGGTCGATCGTCGAGCCCGACGACGACGCCTCGGCGGCGAGCACCGTGGAACCGAAGCGAGACGACGGTACCCTTCCGCACCGCGGCGGGTACCTCGTACGTGAACGGCCGGGCGACCGCCCTGGAGCGCACGAGCGGATAGACGGACGCGTAGCGGGGCACCCCGCCCAGACTAGTGACCGGTCAGGCGGTCTTCTGTGCCGGCTTGGGCGAGTTCCCGCGCAGGTAGAGCCACAGCGCGGGAACCGCGAACGCGAGCAGGATCCCGATCTGCAGAAGCATGCTCTCCGGGAGGACGCCGCCCTCCGCCAGCTCGTGCACGCCGCCGAAGATCAACCAACCGGCGAAGCCGAGCAGGATCAGGCTCGTGAAGACGAAGAAGCGCCGCAGATCGAGCTTCGCGCTGCCCTTGTAGAACAGGTAGCCGAAGGCGAACGCCGCGACGAGCCCGAGTGCGCCGCTGACGAAGGAGAGCGCGGTGTTCGTGTTCTCGAAGGTGCCGAGCAAGAAGAGAGCCGTCTCGAGGCCCTCGCGCAGGATCCCGACGAAGGCGACGGCAGCGAGCCCGACCGCGGAGCCGACCTTCAGCGCCTCTTCGACCTGTGACTCGAGCTGCTTGCGGATCGTCCGGGCCTGGCTGCGCATCCAGAAGACCATCCAGGTCAGCATCGCGGCTGCAGCGATCATGATCGAGCCCTCCCACAGCGCTTCCGCACGCCCTTCGAACTCGGTCCCGATCGCCCAGAGGGTGACGCCGGCTGCGACGCTGATAGCCGCCGCTGCGAGCGCGCCGAGCCAGACGGCCCAGAAGGCGTCGCGCCTCCCTGTCTTGTTCAGAAACGCGAGGACGATCCCCACGATCAGCGAGGCCTCGAACCCCTCACGCAACGTCACGACAGCTGCACCCACGCGCTTCCCTCCTCCGGTTTTGTAAGGCGTACCTTACAGCGAGCGGTCGCGACTATAGTGGCATCCCCGCCTAGCCGTCAAGGCGCCTCCGCATGGCCCACAGACACTCCGTCGACGAGTACCTCGAGACGATCTACTTCCTCGCCTTTCCGATCGGCGAGTACGCGCCTTCCGGCGGCGCTTCCCCGGCACTCGCCTCGCGTGTCGCGGAGATGCTCGGAGTGTCGCGCGCGTCGGCCGGCGAAATGCTGAAGCGACTGGAGAAGGAGGGACTCGTGCGGCGCGGCGAGCACAAGGAAGCGCTCCTGACACCGACGGGGCGGGAGCGCGCCGAGCGAGTCGTCCGCAAGCACCGGCTCGTCGAACGGCTGCTCACCGACTTCATGGACTACACGCCGGCGGAGGCACACGTCCACGCCGACGAGATCGGCGAGTCGTTCACTGACGACATGGTCGAACGGGTCGCGAAGAAGCTCGGCCACCCCGATCGCTGCCCGCACGGGTGGCCAGTCGACCCCGAGTTCGAGCAGGCCGAGAACGAGGAGCTCAGGTCGCTTGCGGAGCTCGGCGAGGGCGCCACGGCCGTGATCGTCCGGCTCGCCGAGCACGACGGCGAGTTGCTGCACTGGTTCTACGACCAGGGCCTCGAGCCGGGCACACGACTCGAGATGACGGCGGCCGATCCCACGGCCGGTCGCTTTCTGATCAAGCTCGACGGGCGCGAGGAGACGATTGCCGAGAAAGCGGCGGCCGGCCTCTTCGTCAGACCGTCCTAGGAGGGTTTGGCGGAATAACGCTCGTTGCCGGGGTGCGATGGTCGTTTCCAGGCAAGGACGCAGGGAGCGTTCGTATCCTCGGGATACGGGCGCGACTGAGGACGCAGTCCTGGGGGCGAGCAGCGCGGCCTGGCGGCACAGGCCGGTATTGCGCCGAACCCTCCTAGGCGCGGCGACGGAAGATCCTGGGCTTCGCCGCCGTCCGTGTAGTGAGACCGACGAGAGGGTGCGGCCAGCCTCGTCGGTCTTTTCTTATCGCATCGCGCGAGGGTCAGCGCAGACGTTCGACCTCGTAACCCCACGAACGCATGGCGTCCAACAGGAGAGAGCAGTGCTCCTGATCGCGCGTGATGAGCGTCAACTCGACCTCGGTCTCCGCGACGGGCATGTCCATGCCCTCTCGGTGATGCTCGACCGAGACGACGTTCCCCCGCTCCTGCGCGATCAGCCCGAGGAGCTTCACGAGCTCACCCGGGCGATCCGGCACTCGTGTTCGCAGGACGAGGTATCTCCCGCCCAGCGTGAGGCCGTGGCGCATGACGGAGATCAGCATGGTGGGATCGATGTTCCCGCCCGAGAGCACGATCGCGATCGGCCCCGACCCTCCGACCTTGTCGGCGAGAAGGGCTGCGACCCCCACGGCGCCGGCGCCCTCGACGACGAGCTTCGCCCGCTCGAGCAAGAGGACGATCGCCTCACTGATCGCCTCGTCGTCGACGTCGACCATCTCGTCGAGGGCGTCGTCGAGGATCGACATCGTGAGCTCACCCGGGTGCTTGACGAAGATTCCGTCAGCGATCGTGAAGCCTGAGAGACCTGCCTGGACTCCGATCAGGCGGATGCCCGGCCGAAGCTCACGCAGAGCAATCGCGATGCCCGCGGCGAGGCCGCCGCCTCCCACCGGGATGACGACGGTCTTCGCGTCCGCGACCTGCTCGGCTAGCTCGAGGCCGATCGTTCCTTGCCCGGCGATTACGACCGGGTCCTCGAACGGGTGGATGAACGTCGCGCCCGTCTCCTGCACATCGTCCCGGGCCGCCGCCAGCGCCTCCTCGAAGCGCTCGCCGCCCATGATCGCCTCCGACCCGTAAGTCCGGCAGGCCTCGACCTTCGCCATCGGGGCGTCCTGGGGCACATAGATGCGTGCCCGGACTCCCGCCTCGCGCGCGGCCCACGCGACGGCCTGGCCATGGTTGCCGGCGCTCGCCGCGACGACACCTCCCCCTCGCTCGGCCTCGGATAGCGTCGCGATCCGGTTGACGGCTCCCCGCGCCTTGAACGCACCTGTCCGCTGGAGGTTCTCCGCCTTCAGCCAGACGTCGCGGCCCGCGATCCGCGAGAACGTCTCCGAGCTGTAGACGGGCGTCTCGCGCGTGATCCCCGCG
>JACDAN010000055.1 GCA_013695385.1 Actinomycetota bacterium
GTCGACCGCGGCGCGAACGTCCGCGTCCTCCTGCGTGATCGGGCCGACGCGACGAAGCTCCAAGAGTCGGGCGCCGAGATCGTGCGTGGCGACTTCCGCGACCGAGCGTCGCTCGAGCGCGCGGTACGGGACGTCTGCACCGTCGTCAGCGGCGTGACTGCCCTCACGCGGATGCTTACGGGGACGGAAGCCCGCGACAGCTTCCACGCCGTCGACCTCGACGGGAACCTCGCCCTGATCGAGGCCGCGGAGCGGGCAGGGGCAGAGCGATTCGTCTTCGTCTCGGTGGCGGGCATCGAGAAGGCCCGGCAGACGCCGTACGGTCAGGCGAAGCTGGCGGTCGAGGCCAGGCTCCTCCGCTCGCCGTTGCGAGAGGTGATCGTCCGGCCGGCCGCGATGCAGGAGGTCGTCCTGTCGCCGGCCGCAGGCCTCGACTGGGACAACGGCAAGCTCACCATCTTCGGGCGCGGCGAGGCGCCGGTGCCGTACGTCGCGGTCGACGACGTCGCCGCGGCCGTTGCCTGCTGGGCGCTTGCGGATGACCCGCCGCGACGAGTCGAGTTCGGCGGGCCTGAGGCTGTCAGCCGCAACGAGGTCGCGAGCCTGATCGAGCGGGCGGCGGGACGGCCGATGAAACGGCGCCGCGTCCCGCGCCTGGTGCTCGCGGCGGGCAGTCGTCTACTGAACCCGCTCAAGCCGGAGATCGCCACGGTGATGGGGCTCTCGCTGATGATGGACGACGGCGCCGACTGGGACGACCGGCCGCTGCACGAGCTCGGAATCGAGCCGCGCTCAGCGAGCGCATACATCGCGCAGACGGTCGGCAGCCAAGAGCCGCAGCGGCCCGATGAAGGGCTGCTTAGAGGGAAAGATTTGGACCATTGACGAGCCTAACGACGCGCAGCGCTTTTCGAGACTGCACTCGGACGCCGTTCGGAGGATCATCGTGGCCGCTTACGCAGGCCCTACATCGGCGTGCAGGCACTGCTCGACCATGGCCGAGGGACTCGTTCGGCGTGCGGCGCGTGGTCACAATGGTCACACTCGTCGTTCGTTCGGGTTCGCTGGTGTTCGGTCGCGTCTGAAAATGACCTGCAAATACGAACTTTCAGCCGAACGGGCGCGAACGGGCGCGAACGGGCGCGAACGCTGCGCCCACTTGCCATGCAGAAGGTCGTGGGTCCGAGTCCCATCATCCGCTCTGAAAACCCCCGCTCGGCAAACTTCCGGAGCCGGTCGGGTCGGCGGACGCGGCCTTCGCGGACAGAGCGCCGCCGAGGCAGAGTGCGCCGAGCGCTGCTAGTGCCGCCAGCCGCGCGGCTATCGTCCTGTCCGGCACGTCGACCTTCTACCGCGGCGACGATCCCGACTGCGAGGGTCAGGCGCACCCGGCGGGGACCGCATACGTCGACCCGGGCGGAGTCGTGCACACCGCACGCAACCAGGGGACCGTCGAGCTCGTCCTCCTCGTGACGAGGATCATCCCTCAGGGCGTCGAACCAGGGCCGCGTCCCGCACGTTGACAGGGCGGAATCGCGTGAGATTACGCCCTCAGGCATTCGTAGTAGCCGATCCCGGGCCGGAAGATGTAGAGCTCCCTGCCCGGCCCGCACGGCTGGTTCCTGTACATGTCGCCGCGAATCAGATGCCGCGAGCCGATGAAGGTCCCGTCGAGGTCGAAGGCCAGGAACATGTACGACGGCCGATCCGGAGCTCCCAGCACCGGGTGGCCGAGCCCCGGGTTCGAGCACTCACCGCCGCCGCTTCACCGTCACCGTGAACGCAGCCTTGCCCGTGTTTCCGCTTGAGTCGGTCGCCTCACAGCGCACGGTCGTGCGGCCGATCCTAAACCGGCTTCCCGACCTGGGCTGACACGCGACCGGCACCGCACTGTCGACGCCGTCACGCGCCGTGACCTTGAAGGTCACACGGGCGGTCTTCGCGCCCTTCGGTGCCCGCACGGTCTTTCCGGTTGCTCCGCTCAGCGTCGGTGGCGTGACGTCGAACT
>JACDAN010000076.1 GCA_013695385.1 Actinomycetota bacterium
CACTGGATCGCCTGGTGCTCGGCGATCGCCTTGCCGAAGGTGCGCCGCTCCTTCGCGTACTCGCGGGCGACGTCGTACGCAGCCTGCGCAATCCCGAGCGCCTGCGCGGCGATGCCGATCCGGCCGCCGTCGAGGGTCGCCATGGCGACCGCGAAGCCCTTGCCCTCCTCGTGCAGAAGGCGGTCGCGACCCACCTCCGCTCCTTCGACGAGGATGTCGTTCGTGGCCGAGGAGTTGAGGCCGAGCTTCTCCTCCTCCCGCGTGACGCGGACGTGCTCTGCGTCGAGGATGAACGCGGAGACGCCCTTCGCACCCGGCGTCTCGAGGTCGGTACGGGCGAAAAGCAGGAACGTGGAGGCGTGCTCGCCGTTCGTGATCCACTGCTTCGAGCCGGTGATCGTCCAGCCGCCGTCGCTCGGCTCCGCCCGGGTGCGGAGAGACCCGGCATCCGACCCGGCTTCGGCCTCGGTCAGCGCGAAGGCTCCAAGACCTTCGCCGCGCGCAAGGGGCGGGACGAAGCGCGCACGCTGCTCGTCGGTCCCGAAGGCGAGGATCGGGAGCGTGCAGGCGCTCGTGTGGACCGCGACCGTGACGCCGACTCCGGCGTCGGCCCGCGACAGCTCCTCGAGGACGAGGATGTAGGAGAGGAAGTCCGCGCCCGCACCGCCGTACTCCTCCGGGACGCAGACGCCCATCAGCCCGAGCTCGGCGAGCTTCCCGAACAGTTCGCGCGGAAAGTGGTGATCGCGGTCCCACTGAGAGGCGTTCGGTGCGACCTCGGCGTCGGCGAACTCCCGCGTCAGAGCCTGGATCTCGCGCTGGGCGGCGGTCAGCTCGAAGTTCACGCGGCGAGAGTATACGGCGAGTATAAATACCAGACATGTTATTCAGTTCACATCATTTTTGTTATTATAGGAACATGCTGAGCGCCGATCTGATCCGTGAGGCACGACTCCGCGCAGGACTGACGCAGGCCGAACTCGGCCGACGACTGAACCGAGCGCAGTCCGCGATCGCCCGGTGGGAGAGCGGCCGGGTCGAACCAAGTCTCGAGACACTTCGTGCCGTCATTCGCGCGTGCGGCCTCGAGCTCTCTTTCAGCATCTACAACTACGACGACTCGTACGTGCCCTTCATCGAACGCAACCTCGAGCTCTCTCCCGCCGAGCGCGTGCGCCACATGACCGATGTTGCGGAAGAGATGCAACCGCTGCGAGCCGCGGTCGCCAGAGCTCGTGGCGCCTGAGTTCGCGTTCGAGCGAATCCTGGAAGTCCTCGTACGGCACGGGGTCCGTTTCGTCGTTGTCGGTGCGGTGGCTGCGATCGCGCAGGGATCGCCGCTGCCCACCGAGGACGTCGACATCACCCCCGCGCGTGACCAGGACAACCTCGAGCGTCTGGCTACTGCTCTCGTCGAGCTCAAAGCCACGCTCAGGGTCGAGAATCATCTCGGGGGCGTACCGTTTCCGTTCGACGCCGCAACTCTCGAGCGAAACGAGATCTGGACGCTGACGACTCCCGATGGCGACCTCGACATCGTGTTCGTCCCGGCCGGAACGAGCGGCTATGACGACCTCCGCCGTTCAGCGATCGTCGTCGACTTCGGCAGTTCCACTGTGGCCATGGCCTCGCTCGCCGACGTCATCCGCTCGAAGCAGGCCGCCGGTCGACCGAAGGACCTGGGCCAGCTCCCGGCGCTCCGACAGACGCTCGAAATCGTCCGCCGCCGCGAGGGCCGTCACTCGTAGCTGTAGAAGCCCTGCCCGGACTTCCGGCCGAGTCGCCCGGACTCGACGTGCTCACGGAGGAGCGGACAGGGCGCGTACTTGTCGTCGCCGAGGCCCCTGTGGAGGATTTCCATGATCGCCACGCAGGTGTCGAGACCGATCAGATCGGCGAGGGCCAGGGGCCCCATTGGATGAGCAAAGCCGAGCTTTGCGATCGTGTCGATCGCCTCCGGCTCGGCGACGCCGTCGTGGAGGGCCCAGACGGCCTCGTTGATGAAGGGCATCAGGATCCGGTTCGAGACGAAGCCGGGAAAGTCGTTGGCCTGCGCGGGAACCTTGCCGAGCTCCTCGGCGAAGGAGACAACGGCCGCGGCGGTCTCGTCCGAGGTGTCACGGCCACGGATCACCTCCACGAGCTTCAGGACCGGCACCGGGTTGAAGAAGTGCATCCCGATCACCCGGTCGGGCCGGCCGGTGGCGGTTGCGAGCGAGCCGATCGGGATCGAAGAGGTGTTGGAGGCGAGCACGCCTGCGGCCGGCAGCACCGCGTCGGCGCGGCGGAAGATGTCCTCCTTGACGGCGAGATCCTCGACGACCGCCTCGATCATGAGGTCGGCGGGAACGAGATCCGCCACGGCATCCACCCGGCCGAGGGTCTCGTCGGGATCTCCACCCCCCTTCTCGGCAAGCTTCGAGAGGCTCTTGCGCATCGTCTCGAGCGCGCGCGCGGTCGCCCCGGGAGCGGCGTCGTGGAGCGAGACCCGGCAGCCTGCGGCGGCGGCGACCTGCGCGATGCCACCGCCCATCTGGCCGGCTCCGACGACGAGGACGTGTTCGAACCGCATCCCGGCGAGAGTAACGTTCTCGGCGTGACCGAGCTCTGGTTTGACGAAAGCGGTTCGGGCGACCCCGTCGTCCTGCTCCACGAGGGCGTCGTCGACTCACGCAACTGGGATCGTGTCGTCCCAATCCTGCGGGATCGCTTTCGCGTGATTCGCTATGACCAGCGCGGCTACGGCCGGTCGCCGATGTGGAACGGGCCGTATTCCGTGGTGGAGGATCTGGTCTCGGTCCTCGACGCCGCGGGAGCGAGGCGCGCCACCCTCATCGGCGCGTCACGTGGCGGAAAGATCGCTCTCGCAACCACGGTCGCTCACCCGGCGCGCGTCTCAGCGCTCGTCCTGGTCGCCTCGGCCTCGCCGGAAGGTGGCCTGAGCATCGAGGTGACGCCCGAACAGGAGCGGCGCTGGGAAGAAGCCGAGACGAGCGGGGATCACGAGGCCATGGCCGAGATCGACATGGAGATCTGGGCGCCCATGGGCGCCGACGAGGAGCTACGGACGCAGTTCGTCGAGAACGCGGTCGCATCGAACGGGGACGACCCTGGCGAGGGGGACGATGCCGCCGCAGGACGCCTCGGTGAGATTTCCGTGCCGAGCCTCGTGATCACGGCCGGACGAGACATCCCCGCCATGGCCGCAGTCGGCGACAGGATGGCCGCGAAGATCCCGGGCGCGCAACGCGCCGTAATCGAGGAGTCCGACCACATGGTTCCCTGGCGGGCGCCTGAAGAACTCGCGCATCTGATTCTCCGGTTTCTCTAGTCGAAGAGGGCTAGAAGGGACGATCGTGGCCGAAAGGGGTCGCCGGTGCGCGGCAGGCCGCTGCGGCCGATCGGGATCAACAGGGCGCCGGCGACTGCGAGCACGAAGACCGTCAATCCGCTGATGCTCCCTTTCTTCTGGCGCCTCGAGCCCCGGTCGCGGGGAATCGCCGAGATGCGGCACTCGTCGGGCGCCTCGATCGAGACGCTGGGCGGGGTGGTGGTCGCCACGCGGCCTTTGCACGGGAAGGCTGACGCCGAAACCGGTGCCAGCAGGCTCACAGCTCCTGCAACCAGGCAGGCGGCGGCGGCGGCTCTCGCCTGTCGACTCCCCACCCAGGCCCCCCGGCGCAGCCGAGCGCTCGGGGTCCTCCTCATTACCCACTCAGACGAGTGATGGGGTGAAAAAGTTCCCGCATCCGGGCAAGTTCCCCCCTTTTGGGGGAGCTTCCTAAACCTCGATCAGCAGGGCATCGCCCTGGCCGCCGCCCGAGCAGATCGCGGCCAGGCCGAGCCCGCCGCCGTTGCGCCGAAGCTCGTAGATCATCGTGGAGAGGATCCGCGCGCCCGACGCCCCGATCGGATGGCCGAGGGCCACGGCGCCACCATTCACATTCACCTTCTCGGGGTCGACTCCGAGCATCTTCGTCGAGTTGAGGACGACCGACGAGAACGCTTCGTTGAGCTCGACGCGCTCGACGTCCGCGATCTCCCGGCCGGCTTTCTCCAGCGCCTTCCGACCCGAGGCCGCCGGGGTGCGCGCGAGGTAGGCGAAATCGTCCGCCACGTATGCCTGCGCGAGAATCGTCGCGAGCGGCTCCAGGCCGCGGCGCTTCGCGAACTCCTCGCTCGTGACGACGAGCGCGCCCGCACCGTCGTTCACGCCTGGAGCGTTGCCCGCGGTCGTCGTCCCCTCCGGGTCGAAGACGGGCTTGAGCCGGGAGAGCTTCTCGAGCGACGTGTCACGGCGCGGCCCCTCGTCCGTGTCGACATCGCCGACCGCGACGATCTCCTCCGCGAACCACCCCTCGTCGATCGCCTTCGCCGCACGCTCATGCGAGCGGAGCGCCCAGACGTCCTGATCCTCCCGGGAGATCCCGAGCTCGCGAGCCACGAAGGACGCCTGCTCGACCATATGCTTCCGGTCGAACGTCGACGTCAGCCCGTCGTGGGTCATCAGGTCGATCAGCGAGCCGTCGCCGAGCCGATACCCGAAACGCGCCTTTTTCAGGATGTACGGGGCGTTCGACATCGATTCCATGCCACCCGCGACGATCACGTCGTGGTCGCCGGCTCGAATCATCTGGTCGGCGATCTGCACCGCCCGAATCGAGGAGGCGCAGACCTTGTTGATCGTGTCCGCGGGAACCTCGATCGGCAGTCCGGCTCCGATCGAAGCCTGGCGCGCCGGCGCCTGGCCGGCGCCGCCCTGCAGCACCTGCCCCATGACGACGTACTCGACCTCGTCGTTCTCGACCCCTGCACGGTCGAGCGCGTTGCGAATCGCGACCGAGCCGAGCTCTGTTGCTTCGAAATCCTTGAGGGCGCCGCCGAGCTTCCCGAACGGAGTTCGGACGGCGGAGACGATCACCGATCGCGTCATGCGAAGGAGCGTAACAACGGCTCTCACGCCCACAGAACCCCGCAGGAGCGGTAGGAATGCTCGCTTGGCGACCAGGGTCACCCGCCTCGTCAGTGTCATCGGGCTCGAGCTCCTCGCCGGCCTTGCCGCCCTTACCGCCGGTGCCTGGATCTTCGGCTGGCTGGCCGAAGACCTCGCCGAGGGCGACACGCGCGTCGACAGCCGGGTCGCGGAGTGGTTGCACGACCATGCGACTCCGGGCTGGACGACGCTCTTCGAGAACGTCACCCGGCTCGGCAACCTCACGGTCCTCATACCGGTCGTCGTCCTGGCTGCACTCGTTCTCGCGCGGAAGCGGTGGATCACCGAGCTCCAGCTCCTGCTGCTCGCGGCGATCGGGGCGGAGATCCTGACCGTTGGACTGAAACTCGGATTCGAACGGGAGCGACCCCTTTTCGCCGACCCGCTGGCAACCGAGAGCACCTACTCGTTTCCGAGCGGGCACGCCTCCGTGTCGCTTGCCGTCTACGGGACGCTCGGGTTCATCGCCGCCCGGCACGTCGCGGCCCGCCGTGCGCAGATCGCCGTCCTCGGCATCGCCGCGACCTTCGTTCTTCTCATCGGGTTCAGTCGGCTCTACCTGGGCGTCCACTTCCTCTCGGACGTGATCGCCGGCTTCAGCCTAGGAGTCGCCTGGGTCGCTCTGTGTGCGGTGCTCCTCCACCTCCGGCTCAGGCTGCGCGAGCGCCCTCAGACCTCGCGGTAGCGCGCCTCCACGAAGCAGTACAGGCCGTAGGCGAGCAGCCCGGTCGCAACGAAGCCCAACAGGGTGTCGCCGTAGTCCGCGCGGAGCACCTCCGCGAGCGCACCGTCGAGCCCGACGGCCTCCTTCGGGTCGTACTGCCATGCGGCCCGGACGAGGAAGAAGCCGATCAGGCCGAACACGAAGCCGCGCGCAAGGTGCCCGACGACCCCGATGGCCGTGAACACACGTTCCTCCGTCTGTCCCATCTTCCGCAGCTTGAGCTCCTCCCGGAAGCGCATGCCTGCTCCGCGCCAGACGTTGAAGGCTCCAGCGGCGAGCAGGCCGGCGCCGACGGCCGCAACGAGGAACCTTCCGAAAGGCAGCTCGAGAACCCAGGCGGTCGCCCGATCCTCGGAGCGCGAGCCTCCGCCTTCGTTCGCGCCGAACAGCACGCCGAAAGCCACGGCGGCCAACCCCGCGTACCAGAACGCTCGCGCGACGTAGCTCGCGCGCTTGAGTGCCCCCTTGTCCTCGTCTCCTTCGAGCGTCGTCCCCAGGAAAGCCTCCGCGAGCCGCCAGGCCGTGTAGCCGGCCAGGCCGAGCGCGACCGCGAGGATGAGTCCGCGTCCGAGCCAGTTGTCGGCGACGGTCGAAAGCGCACCACTGCGGTCCTGCAGCCGCTCGCCGCCCCCGACCGCGACGTGCACGGCGATTGCGCCGACAAGGGCGTACATCACGCCCTTCGAGATCAGACCCCAGCGGGCGAGGCCTTCGACCCAGTCGCTCTTGGCGGCCCTCCGTGCCTTCTGCTTTGCGCCTGCCAAGGAGACATCTTGACGTTTTCACCTCGGCAAGACGGGTACATAGAGACGACCTTGGCTGTGGAGCAGCGTGCGGAAGCGAAGGCTCTTCTCGACACCGCCGAGCGCGAAGGCTGCGTCGGCCTGTCCGAGGTGGCCGAACTGATCCAGAGCCTGGAGCTTGACGACGAAGAGGTGGAACAGCTGTACGACGACATCGACAAGCGCGGAATCGACCTGGACGACGACTGCGGCCGGCCCGAGGCGACGACCTCGACGTACGTGAACGGCGAGCTGGCCGCGTCGACGACGGACGCCCTTCAGCTCTTCCTGAACCAGGTCGGCCGCTACAAGCTGCTCACTGCCGACGAGGAGGTCGAGCTCGCGAAGCGGATCGAGCGGGGCGACAAGGAGGCGAAGGACCTGATGGTCAACTCGAACCTCCGCCTCGTCGTGTCGATCGCGAAGAAGTACCAGGGACACGGCCTCTCGCTGCTGGATCTGATCCAGGAGGGGATCATCGGGCTGATCCGCGCCGTGGAGAAGTTCGACTGGCGGCGCGGCTTCAAGTTCTCGACCTATGCGACCTGGTGGATCCGCCAGGCCGTCCAGCGCGGCGTCGCGAACAAGGCCCGCGAGATTCGGATCCCCGTCCACATCGTCGACCGCGAGCGGAAGATCGGCCGTGCGGAGCGCGAGCTGACAGTGAAGCTCGGACGACCGCCGGAAGAGGAGGAGATCGCGAAGCACGCCAAGCTGCCGCTGAAACAGATCCGCGAAGTTCGCGAGGCTGCTCGCGCCGTCACGAGCCTCGACCGGCCGATCGGCGAGAGTGGAGACGCGTCCTTCGGGGAGCTCTTCGCGGGTGAGGAAGCACCGCCCGAGGAGACGTTGCACGTCAGCCTCCAGGAGGACGTGCTCCGCAAGGCTGTCGGGAAGCTGCCCGAGCGGGAGCGTGAGGTGCTCCAGCTCCGCTACGGGCTCAACGGAGACGCCGACCCGAAGTCGCTCGAGGAGATCGGGCGCCGGCTCGGCCTCACCCGCGAGCGGGTCCGCCAGCTTGAGGCGACTGCGCTCCAGCGGCTCGCGGTCAACCGCGAGATCGAAGCGCTGCGCGCAGCCTGATACCAGACCACCGCGCGGCGGCGGTGCCGGCGCGCCCTACCATGGAGGCGCGATGAAGGTCACGATCATCGGTGCGGGGAACATGGGCCGCGGCATCGGCGCGAGAGCCGTGGGCCGGAGGCAATGACGTCGAGATCGTCGATCGGAACCCGGAGGATGCCCGTGCCCTCGCCGAGGAGCTCGGCGGAGCCGCCACGGCGGTCGAGCCCGGCGCTCCGATCAGCGGCGAGGTCGTCGTGCTCGCTCTCTACTACGGCTCTGTTCTCGAGGCGATCGAGCAGCTCGGCGACCAGCTGGCGGGAAAGGTCGTGGTCGAGATCTCGAACCCGATCGATTTCGACACGACGGACCGGCTGACCGTGCCGGCGGACTCGTCGGCTGCCGAGGAGACGCAGAAGCTCGTTCCAGGGGGTACCCCCGTCGTGAAGGCCCTCAACACGACCTTCGCGACCACGCTCGGCTCGGGCGAGAAGGACGGAACTCCTCTGGACGTCGTGATCGCCGGTGACGACGACGCCGCGAAGGACAAGGTCGCCTCGCTGGTCGAGGCGGGCGGCATGCGCGCCATCGCCGCGGGGCCACTGCGCCGAGCCCGCCAGCTGGAGCACGCCGGCTTCCTGAACGACAGCCTTCAGAAGCCGCTCGACTCCGGCTTCGGCAGCGCCCTCAAGTTTCTCTCGTGAACGAGCGGGTCGATGCCCGGCTGCAGCTCGTTCCGCTCGAGCGCAGCGAGCGTCCGATTGCCGACGGTGTGGACATCGGCCATGTCCACCTGAAGACCGCCGACCTCGGGCGGGTCGAGCAGTTCTACGTCGGCATCCTCGGGTTCGATGTCGTCGCTCGGATGGAGGAGGGCGCCCTCTTCGTCTCGGCCGGCGGCTATCACCACCACCTCGGGTTCAACACGTGGACGTCGCGTGGCGGCTCTCCTCCCCCGCCCGGGGCGACGGGTCTCTTCCATGTTGCGATCCGCTACCCGACCCGGGAGGCGCTGGGTGACGCGCTGCGGCGTCTGGTCGAGGCCGAGTGGCCGCTCGACGGCGTGAACGACCATGGCACGCACGAGGCGCTCTACCTGCGAGACCCGGACCAGAACGGCCTCGAGCTCTACTGGGACCGCCCCGAGAGGGAGTGGCCGCTCGACGCGGAAGGCCACCTCGCCTTCACACAGGGACGCGACCTCGAGGCGATGGTGCAGGAGCTCGTGGAGCTCGGGCGCGTCTAGCGACGATCCGGCATGACGACCCTGGCACCGGCGGAGGTCGAGCTCGAGCAACCCGAGGAGGACGAGGACGCCGAGCACGACCGGCCCTGGATCGTGATCGTCTGGAACGACCCGATCAACCTCATGTCCTACGTGACGCTCGTCTTCCAGAAACTGTTCGGCTACAGCCTCTCGAAGGCCACGAAGTTGATGCTCCAGGTGCACAACGACGGGAAGGCGGTGGTCTCGAGCGGCAACCGCGAGAAGGCCGAGCTCGATGTCGCAAGGCTTCATTCGTACGGTCTGTGGGCGACCATGCAGCGCGACTAGAGATCGTGGCATCAACCATCTAGTGGAGTGGTCGCCCCGAATCGATCGCGCGCCCGACGGAAAGATCCGCCTCCGGATTCCCGGCGACGAGCGCGCGCTGCTGAGAGAAGTCGCCGACGAGCTGACCTCGTTGCTGGCATCGAATGATCACGAGCCGGCCCTCGAGCGCCTCTTCCCCTCCGCCTACGAGGACGCCGAGCGAGAGCGTGAGTTCAGGGAGTTGACGCGCGCTCAGCTGGAGAGCGGCCGAGAGCAGGCGTTCGAAATCCTGCGCAGGACGGTCGACGAAGATTCGCTTTCCGCGGAAGAGGCCGACGCCTGGCTGCGTGCCCTCAACGACGCGCGCCTGGTGCTCGGCACCCGCGCCGAGGTGACCGAGGACCTGGATTGGAACGAGCTCGACCCGAGCGACCCACGCGCCCCGGACCTGGCGGTCTACGCCTATCTCTCCTGGATCCAGGAGGAGCTTGTGGAGGCCACGCTGGCCAGCTAGCCGTCAGCGGTCGCCGTGCCAGGAGTCCCAGAGAGCTGCGTACGAACCGCCATGGGCGACGAGCTCGTCGTGCGTCCCCACCTCCTGCAAGAGGCCCTCCTCGACGACGGCCACGCGGTCGGCGTCGTGGGCCGTATGGAGGCGATGGGCGATCGCCACGACCGTTCTCCCCTCGAGCACCGAGCCCAGTGATCGCTCGAGGCGCCGGGCCGCTCGTGGGTCGAGCAGCGAGGTTGCCTCGTCGAGGACGAGCGTATGGGGATCGGCGAGGACGAGACGGGCGAGTGCGAGCTGCTGGGCCTGCGCGGGGGTGAGAGGGTGGCCGCCGGCGCCGACCACGGTCTCGAGCCCCTCGGGAAGCACGTCCACCCATTCGCCGGCGTCGACCGCCGAGAGCGCCTCGTCCAACTGGTCGTCGGTGGCGCCGGGGCGGGCCAGGCGGAGGTTCTCGGCGAGGGTCCCCACGAAGACGTGCTGCTCCTGCGTCACGAGCGCAACCTCCTGACGGAGCGTGTCGAGAGGGAGGTCGACCAGCCGGACGCCGCCGACCTCGACACGGCCCAGCCGGGGTGGGTGGATTCCGGCGAGCAGTCTGCCGAGCGTCGATTTCCCCGCCCCTGACGGGCCGACGACGGCGACCCTCTCCCCGGGTTCGAGGTCGAGGTCGATCCCGTGGAGGACATCGCGGTCGGCGTAGTAGGCGTAGTGAACGCCACGCGCGCTCAGGTCGTCGCCATCCGGTTCGTCGCTGGTCGGGGAGCGGTCGGGTGGAACACGCGCGATCCCCACCAGGCGCGCGAAAGACGTCGCCCCGACCTGGATCTCGTCGAGCCAGGAGATCAGCCGGTCGACGGGGTCGGCGAGCTGGACGACGTAGAGCGCAATCGCGGTCACCTCGCCAATCGTGGCCTGACCATTCGAGACAAGCCAGCCGCCCCAGCCGAGCGCTGCAGCGACCGGGAGGACGTAGGAGAAGTCGGCGGTCGGAAACCAGAGCGTTCGCAGATGGAGCGTCCGGCGCTCCGCGCGGTAGGCCTCCTCGAGATCGGCGTCGATCCGGCGAACCCGTCGTTCGCGCAAGCCGAGTGCGTCGATCGTGCGACCGCCCTCGACCGTCTCCCCCACGCGTCCGGCCAGCGTCGCGTATGCAGCGCGCTCCCAGAGGTAGGCCTTCGGCGCGCGGCGGAGATACCAGCGGGTGCCGATCACGAGCACGGGCACCCCGGCGAGACAGGGCAGTGCGGCAACCGGGTTGACCCAGAAGGCGGCTACCACGGTCAGGATCGTCGTGACAGCGGCGATCAGCGTCTCCGGGACCGCGAACCGGATCGTCCGGGCGAGCGAGTCGACATCGGCGGTCGTCCGCGACACCAGATCGCCCGTCCCGGCTCGCTCCACCGTGGAGAGCGGCAGCCCGAGGACACGTCGCATGAAGTCTTCCCGGAGCTCGGCGAAGATTTTCTCGGCGAGGACGAACGACGCCCGACGGGCGAAGAAGGTGAGAATCGTCTGGGCGAGGAGGAACGCCGCGAGCACCGCGACGACCGCGTTGACATGAGCCTGGGTCGTGCCGCGCTGCACCGACTCCACGAGCTGACCGAGCAGCGGAGGCCCTGCGAGTCCGGCCGCCGCTGCGACGGCGTGGAGCGCGAGCATCCCGATGAGTCCGCGCCGGTGCCGGCTGCCGAGCAGACGCGCCTGCTCTCGGAGCTCCGCGCCCTCGGCGATCGGCAGGAGCTCGCTCACAGGTCCTCCCCCCGGGTCACCGTGTCGCGGTACCCGGCGTCGTCGCGAAGGAGCTCGCGATGACTGCCTTCGGCGACGACCCGGCCGTTCCGAACCAGGATCACACGGTCGGCGTGATCGAGGACGAGCGGGCTCGTCGTCGCGATCACCGTCGTTCGGCCCGACCGAGCCTCGTGGAGGCGCCGCGCGATCCTCGCCTCCGTATGGGCGTCAACCGCGCTCGTCGGCTCCACGAGGACGAGCACCTCGGCGTCGGAGAGAAGGGCGCGCGCCAGGACGAGGCGCTGCCGCTGGCCTCCCGAAAACGACCGGCCACGCTCATCCACCTGCGTATCCAGGCCCGCCGGCAGGGCTTCGAGCACGTCCTCCGCGTTCGCGACCGAGAGGGCCTCGAGGACTGCCACGTCGCTCGCCCGGCCCCAGGGATCGAGCTCCGAGCGCAGCGTGCCGGAGAACAGCACCGGGTCTGCCTCGCTGACGACTATCCTCCCCCGGACCGTGTCCAGGCGGAGGTCCGCGAGCCGCACGTCCCCCAGGAGGACACCTTCGTCGTCCCCGAACCAGCCGAGCCGGTCGGCGAGATCCGTCGCGTCCTCCGGCTGCACCGACACGAGGCAGGTGAGTAGACCCGACTCGACGACCAGCCCGGAGAGCGGATCGCGAAGCGTGGCGCCCACCGGCGGCTTGGCTGCAGGCGCGTCCGACTCGACGACGTGCGGCTCGACGGCCAGGACGTCGAGCATCCTCCGCGCCCCGACGAGGGCGCGGGTGACCTTGTCCACGGCCTCGGCCGCCGTCCTGAGAGGGATGACGAGGAAAGCCGCGTAGCCGTAGAACGCGACGAGCTCGCCGACGCCTATTCGCCCCGAGACGGCGAAGCGGGCCCCGAGCCAGGTCACGAAGACGACGAAGAGGCCGGGGACGAAGACCTGGGCGGCGTCGAGCGTGGACTGTGGCAGCGCCACCCGCACGCCCGCCTCCCGAACGTCCTGCGACTGCGAGTGGTAGCGGTGGAAGAACGCATGCTCGCCGCCGATCCCGCGGAGTACGCGCAGGCCCGAGGCCGTATCCGCGCCGAGCGCAGTCAGCTTTCCCACCTCGTCGCGCTGCTCCCGCTGGCGCTCTTGCAGCGGCTTGATGACGGTTCCGACCAGGAGCACGAGCACTGGGACGCCGAGCAGGACGACGAGCCCGAGCACGGCCGAAGAGGAAAGCAGGATCACGGCGACGACCACGTACGCGACGACGGCGCCGGAGAGGCGGGCGGTGATGTCGAAGGCTCCGCCGGCCCGCATCGCGTCGTTCGCGACGGTCGCGACGACTTCCCCCGTCGACAGCCGTCCACGCACGGCCTGCCCCGAGCGGGCGGAGTGATGCGAGACGACCTGGGCAAGGCGGAAGGAGGCCTGGAGCCAGTTGAAGACCGCGAAGCGGTGCCGCATGATCCCGCCCGCCGCCTGGATCATCCCCAGGCCGAGCAGGAGCCCGGCCCAGCCTGCGAGGGCGCGGTTGTCGCGGCCGACGATGCCTTCCTCGATCGCCCGTCCGATCGTGAACGGCATCAGGGCCTGGGCGACCATCCAGAGGATCCCGAAGAGCATTCCTCCGAGGAGCGTCGCAATCTGGTGGCGACCCACCCAGAGGAGCAGTCGCGCGGGCGAACGGGTGTCGGGAACGCCGGGATCTCCCACGGGTAGGCGGATCCGGCCGGGGCCGGGCAGGCGGCGTGGCCGAGCGAGCGTTGCGGGAGTGCCCTGGTCCATGGGTTCTGGCGGGCCGGGCCCGCCGCCTGATCGTAGTCAGACGCTCAGCGGAAGCTCAGGAGACGGGCGACGGATGACGAGCGAAGACGGCCTTGACGATCGCTCCGTGCATCCCGTCGGCGACTTCGTGCGTGAACTCGACACGTACGTCCTCGAATCCGGCCGCTTGGAGCCCCTCGAGGTACTCCCGCTTGGAGAAGGCTCCCGCGATGCAGGCGACGTAGCTGCCGCGCTCCGCGCGCTGCTCGGGTGTCAGTCGATCCTCGGCCACGACGTCGCTGATCCCGATTCGCCCACCAGGCTTGAGCACGCGGCCGATCTCGGTCAGCACCGCCGCTTTGTCGGTGGACAGGTTGATCACGCAGTTCGAGATCACCACGTCGACGGAATCCGCGGGCAGGGGAATCTCCTCGATCACGCCCTTCAGGAAGTGAACGTTGGCGACGCCCGCTTCGACCGCGTTCTTTCTTGCCAGGGCGAGCATCTCGTCGGTCATGTCGAGGCCGTAGGCCACCCCGGTCGGCCCCACGCGCTTCGCGGAGAGGATGACGTCGATGCCTCCGCCGGATCCCAGGTCGAGGACGACGTCTCCTTCGCGAAGCTCGGCGACCGCCGTTGGGTTGCCGCAACCGAGCGAGGCGAGAACAGCGGCGTTCGGGAGCTCGCCGCGCTGCTCGCTGGAGTACAGAGCCTCACCGAAGTCCTCGGCGTCTCCCTCACAGCAGGCGTTGCCGCAGCAGCCTCCGCTTTCCGTGCATCCGCATCCGCCCGAGGCTGCGGCACGCGCCGCCTCCGCGTAGCGCTCGCGAACCTGCTCACGCAGCGTCGTCGCCGTGTCAGTACTCATCGGATCCCCTCCGGGATTCGGACGAGGCGCTCCAGCTGAGAGACCGCCTCGGGATTGAGATTGAAGTACGCCCACTTTCCGCGCTGCTCGCGCTCGAGTAGCCCGGCGTCGGTCAACTTCTTCAGGTGATGGCTGACCGTCGCCTGCGTCAGTCGAAGCGCCGGGATGAACTCGCATGCGCAGACGGGCTCTTCTGCACGCGCGAGAAGATTCATGATTTTCACACGCGAGGGATCGGCGAGCGCTTTGAAAAGACCAGCCGTCGCCTCTGCATGGTCGTCGTCGAGCACTTCAGCATCGAGGGGCCGGCAGCAGTCGCTCAGGGCGAGCGAAATCATATCGATAGATATCGTAACGATATTGATCGATATGTCAAGGAGGTAACGCGGCTAACGTGTGACCAACTCTCCACTATCTTTGTTCCTAGCGTGGGTGTGCTTCCAGAACCCGTCGAGGCTCTGCTCGAGACAGCGCTCGTCTGCGAGCTGACCGTCGTCGATCCCTCCGGGCTGCCGGTGACACACCCGCTGATCCCGTTCTACGACGGCGAGCTGATCTACCTCACCTCGAGCATCCTCTTCTCGAAGAAGCTCGAGCACATCAAGGGGAACCCGCGCGTGTCGCTCTCGATCAGCGATCCGGTCGCCGTCGACGTCGAACGATTCGCCCGCGCGACGATTCAGGGCGACGCGACAGTCGACGACTCCGACCTGCACGCGGGCTGGGAGCGAGTGCTTCCGCTCTGGCGCAAGAAGGAGCCCGCGATCGACATGTTCCTCGGCAAGCGCGTCGCGCTGCCGCTCTTCTTCGAGCGCGCCGTGATCGAGATCCGGCCCACTCGCGCCTTTTTCTGGGAGGGCGGCAGAACCGACCGGCCCCCCCAGGTCTTCGAGCTCGCAACGGCGGTCGCATGAAGCCGACGGCGGAGCTGATCGCCGGGCTGCAGGAGCGCTTCGGCCATGCCGTGATCGCGTTCGTGGACGAAGACGGTTATCCGCTCTCCGTCGCAACCGAGTTCCGAGCGGATCCAGGCCGCGGCGTCGTCGTCCTCAACGCAATCGCCGGCGACACCGTCCAGCCACCGGAGGACGAGCGGGTCAACGTCGTGTTCAGCCACATCCGTCCCCAGCCGGGAATCGGTTACGACGAGCGGCGATACGTCTCTCTCTGGGGAGCGGTGCGGCGGACGGAGGGAGCGCTCGAGTTCGAACCCGACCGGGTGCAGCAATGGGACGAGCAGGAGATGTCGTTCTTCGAGTTCTCCGAGCGCGGCGTGCCGCAGGCGCGCCGCTATCTCGACCAGGTCTCCACCGAGACGGGCCGGACGGTCAAGCCGCGCCTGTCGTTCGGCTGGCTGTTTCTCCGCGCGACGCGGCTCCCGTTCCTGACCGCGACCTTCGTCCCCATCCTGCTGGGGATCGCGGTCGCAGCGTGGACGAATGGCTTCAACTGGTGGCTCGCCCTGCTGACGCTCCTCGGCGGAGCCTGCATCCACCTCGGGCTGAACGTCGCGAACGACGTCTTCGACACCACCAGCGGGGCCGACGAGGCGAACGTCAACCCGACGCAGTTCAGCGGCGGTTCGCGCGTGGTTCTGTATGGCCTGATCACCCTGCGCACGCTGGCCTTGCTCTCGCTCGGCTTCTACGCGGTGGGGATCGCGATCGGCGTGGGCCTCGCCGCTATGCGCGGCTGGGACCTCCTCTGGCTCGGCGTGGCGGGCGCGCTCCTCAGTTTCTTCTACACCGCACCGCCGCTGAAGCTCGTCCACCGCGGCCTCGGCGAGATCGTCGTCGCCCTCGGCTTCGGCCCGATCATGGCGCTCGGCGCCTATTTCGTGCAGGCTCGCGAGTACGGCCTCGAGCCGCTACTCGTGTCGATCCCGGTGGGGATCCTGATCGCGCTCGTCCTGTACGTGAACGAGGTTCCGGACCGGCCGGCCGATGCCGCGACCGGGAAGCGCACGCTGCCGGTTCGGTTTTCGAAGGACACGGTCGTCAACGGGTACATCGCCGCGGTGGCGCTCGCCTTCGGGCTGATCGCGGTCTTCGCGATCAGCGGCCTGATCGTGCGGCCCGCGATCATCGCCCTCGCGGCCGCGCCGCTTGCGCTGCCGGTGATCCGCGCGCTCCGTGAGTCGTACGAGCAGCCGTACGCCCTGATGCCGGCGATGGGCAAGAACATCCAGCTCCACCTCGCCACCGGCATGCTCCTGATCCTGGGGTACGTGGTCGCGCTGGTCGCGGACGCCCTCTAGTCCGCCTCGGCCGTCGCCGGGACGCCGACCGCTTCGCCTTCGTGCCCGTGCGCCGGCATTTCGGCCCGCAGGAGCCCAGCAGTGACAGCGATGGCCGCCAGAACGAACACCGCGCCGAGGAGGAATGCGGCGTGGTATCCGCCGTTGAGCGCGGCAATCGCGCCGTCGCCCGAGTTGAACAGGCTGTCGGTGCGTGAGGCAGCGAGGCTGGCGAGGATCGCAAGCCCGACCGCGCCGCCCATCATGAACGCGGTGTTGACGACGCCGGAGGCGAGCCCGGCCTCCGTCTGCTCGACCCCGCTCATGGCGGCAAGGAGGATCGGGTTGAACGCAATCCCCGCGCCGAGCCCGACCGCGAGCGTTCCCGGCAGGATGTCCATGAGGAAGTCACCCTCCACGGGCGTCCGGGCGAAGAGCAGCAGCCCGACCGCCATCAGGCCCAACCCTGCAATGAGCGGCGGGTTGATCCCGTAGCGCATGACGAGCCGGTTGGAGAGCAGCAGGGACGAGGCTCCCCAGAGCACGGTCGAGGGCAGGTAGGCAAGGCCGACCTCCATCGCGCTGTAGCCGACGACACCCTGCAGGTACTGGGCGGAGATGAAGAAGTAGGCGAACATTCCCGCCGCCATGAGAACTCCGATGACGTTCGCGGTCGACACAGCGCGGTTCCGGAAGATGCCGAGCGGCATCAGGGGGGCGGAGATCCGCGACTCGATCACGAGGAAGAGCGCCATCAGCACCGCCGACACGCCGAGCAGCCCGAGTGTCCGCAGGGACGTCCAGCCGGCGTCGTTCCCGTTCACGATCGCGAAGACGGCCAGCATCAGCGAGGCGGTAACCGTGACCGCGCCCGCAAAGTCGATTCGACCGGTCGCATAGCCGGGGTTGCCGGGCAAGAGGATCAGGGTCAGCGCGATGACGGCGATCCCGACCGGGATGTTGACGAGGAATATCCAGTGCCAGTTGAGGGCGTCCGTGAGGACGCCGCCGAACAGCACGCCCGCAACGCCGCCACCGGAGAGGACGAAGCCGAAGACGCCCATTGCCTTGGCTCGATCGGCGGCCTCCGTGAACAGCGTCATGAGCAACGAGAGCGCCACGGCGGACACGATCGCGCCGCCGAGACCCTGCACGATCCGCGCGCCTATGAGCGTCTCCTGCGAGTTCGCGACTCCGCAGCCGAGCGAGGCGAGAGTGAAGAGCGTCGTACCCGCCAGGAAGAGCCGGCGGTGCCCGAAGAGATCACCAAGCCGGCCACCCAGGAGCAAGAAGCCGCCGAACGTCAGCATGTAGGCGTTTACGACCCAGGCGAGCGACTCCCGGGAGAACCCGAGGTCGTCGCGGATCGTCGGCAGCGCGACGTTCACGATCGTCCCGTCGAGGACGATCATCAGGTCGCCCAGGCAGAGGACGTACAGGGCGAGCCAGCGGGCGCGGCTACTCATCATGGGCATCGCATTCTTCCTTTCCGTGGATCGGTCATCGATTCAGTCGGTTAGACCGGCCCGTGATCGAGAACTCATCGGTTGCTGCACCGATGAGTTTTTCCGGGCCCGACGGTCTGTGCTCGGATGGGGGCAACTGCTCCGAACACGATCGTGTTCGCGATCCGTGGCCCGATCGCCCGGACCGACCTCGCCGGACTCTGCCACCGTGTTTGCACGTTACTGAACGAAAGTGACGCCGCGACCGTCGTCTGCGACATGCACGGAGTCGAGCCCGACGCGGTTACGGTCGACGCCCTCTCCCGACTGCAGCTCACCGCCCGGCGGCTCCGCTGCCGGGTGCGTCTGCGCCATGCGTCCGAGGAGCTGCTCGAGCTCGTCGACTTTATGGGGTTGACCGACGTCTTGCCGGACCGATGAGTTCCCCGATGCCCGGTTCGCGCTAGGTGTCGAGGCGGGCGGGCAGTCCGAAGAGCGGGAACAGCGTGTCGGTCTCCAGGAAGAACGTGAGCTCGGCGATCCGGCCGGCCTGGACCTCGAGCACCTGCAGCGCCCAGGGCTCGTAGCCGCCGTCGGGCGAGGGCTTGTACTGCCCGTAGGCCGACGAGCCGTTCGCGGCCAAGGTTGGCACGAGGCGCGAGCCGCGGCAGCCGGCTCCCGGCCCGAACCACCATTCGAAGATGTCGTCACGGCCGCGTAGCCACAGGTCGTACGGAGGCATCGACTGCGTCGCGTCCTCCTGGATCAGGGACGTGAGCGCGTCCAGGTCGTACTTCTCGAAAGCTGCGACGTAGCGGGCGAGGAGCTCGGCATCCGCCCCCTCCACCTCCGGCGCGGTGTCGGCGGCGCTGACATTGCTCGCCTCCAGCGTCGCCCGCGCGCGCTGCAACGCGCTGTTAACCGAGGCGACGCTGGTCTCGAGGAGCTCGGCGACCTCCGTCGCCTGCCAGCGCAGCACCTCGCAGAGGATCAGGACTGCGCGCTGGCGGGGTGGGAGGTGCTGCAACGCCGCGACGAACGCGAGCCGGATCGTCTCGCGCGCGACGGCCACCTCGGCCGGATCTCCCTCCGGACCGACCAGGCGGTCGGGCGCCGGTTGAATCCAGGTCACCTCCGGCAGCGCGTTCAGGTTTGCCTCGATCGGCTCACGCGCGGGCCCGAAGTCCATCGGAAGCGCCCGGCGCTCTCGCCCGCTCAGCATGTCGAGACAGACGTTGGTCGCGATTCGGTACAGCCACGAGCGGAGCGCGGCGCGGCCCTCGAAGCGGTCGATGCCACGCCAAGCGCGGATCAGCGTCTCCTGCACGGCGTCCTCCGCCTCGAACGGCGAGGCGAGCATGCGATAGCAGTAGGCGGTCAGCTCTCTCCGATGCTGTTCGAGCTGGAGCTCGAGCTCCCCGGAAGCCGGCGTTGCGGCGGTGGACGATTCCTGCACCACCGTCATCCTAGGTTGAGAGCCTGTTGCGATGAAGAAAGTCCCGGGCCCCTCACCTCTCTCTTCGGACTCAACCGCCGCTTTGGATTCTTGCCGGGGGCGCCTCGATGATCACCGGATCACGTTGCACTGCCGCGAGTGGGAGTCAGCAGCGACGGAGAGAGACGCAGGCGCGCTCGATGCGGATTGCGAAGTTGAGGTTCTCGCCGCCGCCGGCGACGAGCACGCCGACGAGGCTGCCCTTGCGGTCGACGGCGGGACCGCCCGAGTTGCCCGGGTTCGCAGCGGCGTCCGTCTGGACCGCTCGTTTCGTGACGCGGCTGACCACGCCCGTCGTCACCGTGCCGCTCAGGCCGTACGGGCTGCCGACGAGGAGCAGTTGGTCGCCGGTCTTCGGCTTCCCTCGCACCGGCTTCTGCCAGAGCGGCCGCGCGCCGTCGGGCCGCCCGTTGACATGGACGAGCGCGAGGTCGTTCTTCGGGTCGCGGCGGACGATCTCCCCCTGCCACTCACCGCGCTTCCGCTTCAACTCGACCGGCCCGTCGTACCCGTGAACCACGTGATTTGCGGTGATCAGGAACGTCCCTCTGTCGTCATGCCACGCGACGAACGCAGTGCCGAAGCTGCGGCCGGTGGAGATCGTGAAGACGCTCTTGAGCGCCCGGGCGGCGATCGGCCCTACGCGAAGCTCGCGCTCGGTCGACCTAACGCGTCCTGCGAGCCGGTCGTTGTCCTGATGGATCGATCGGAGCTCTCGAGCGTTCCGCTTCGCGTGGAGGTCGGCTACCTTCGCGGCGTCGAGGGCGGTCTGCTGGCGCATGAACGACGCGATCGCCACGGCCAGCGCGACGAGCGCGACTGCGAGCGAGATCCATGGGCTGCGCGCCCAGGGCGCGCGCACGGAGGCATCGTCGTATCTGTCGTCATAGCTCATGGGCGGCTGAGCCTCTCCTCCGCTATCGCCCCCTGCCGCCGAACCGGGCATCCCTCGGTCGGATGACCGACCGGATCTTCTTAGGCGCCCCTAGGCGGCGAGAGCCGTGTTCAACCGCTGCAGGGCGGTCGAGGTGCGCGACTTGATCGTGCCGAGTGGAGTCTCGAGGTGGTCTGCGATCTCCGACTGGGTGTATCCGGCGTAGTAGGCGAGTTCGAGCACCTCTCGATCCGGTGCCGAGAGTCGATCGAGGCCCGCGCGGATCCACGCCCGGGTCGGCATGTTGCCGACGGCTTCGTCCTCGGCGCTCGGCTCGCCGAGTACCTCGAGCTCGAGCGGGTCGGCTGCATGCCGCTGCTGGCGGCGGACGTGGTCGACTGCGCGCCGGTGGACGAACGTGAGCAGCCAGGAGACGGGCTTGCTGCGCTCTGGACAGTAGGCGCCGGCTTGACGCCAGGCTGCCAGGAAGGCCTCCTGGATCGCATCCTCGGCGAGGTCACGATCTCGGAGTACCCGGACCGCGAAGCCAAGAGCCGTCCTCGCATGGCGCGCGTAGAATTCCCGGAAGGCGCCTTCGTCGCCGAGCGCTACCAGCGAGAGCAGGTGCTGGTCGTGAGCGACGGAGGGCGAGACGTCGGAAAGGGCCACATAGAGGTAGAGACACGGACGACGCTACGCGTTACAGATGCGGCGAAGTGGACATGACCCGACCGTAACGCCTGTCACACGATCCCCAGTCGAAGTGAGTTCCAAAGCCGTCGGCGAGCGGGAGCTCGTCGCGCGGCTACGGGCCGGAGACGAGGATGCTTTCCGCCGGCTGGTCGAGGATCTCGGGCCGTCGATGCTCCGCGTAGCCGGGGCCTATGCGCAGGACAGTCAAGTTGCCGCGGAGATCGTCCAGGAGACGTGGATGGCGGTGTTGCGCGGACTCGGCGGTTTCGGGAGCCGCTCCTCGCTCCGCACCTGGGTCTTCACCATCCTCGGCAACTGCGCCTCGCGCCGGACGAAGATGGAGGCTCGCAGCACGCCGTTGTCCTCCTTCGAGGTCCCCGGTGGCGAGAAGGACGAACTGGAATGCTTCTTCGATGCGAACCACCCCCGATGGGCTTCCTGCTGGACGACGATCAACACCCGCTGGGATGCACTGCCGGAGGATTCGCTGTCCGCCCGAGAAGCGGAACAGGCCATCGTGGAGAAGCTGAAGTCGCTTCCCCCAAGCCAGTCTGCAGTGATTACGCTACGGGACCTCGAAGGCCTGAGCTCCGACGAGGTCTGCTCGCTGCTCGGACTGTCTCACGGCAACCAACGCGTCCTGCTGCATCGCGCCCGCCTGGCGATCCGACGGGCTCTTCAAGAGGTGTTCGACTGACAAGGAGAAGCGAGCCTGATGTTCACCTGTAGGCAGATCTACGACCTCATCACCGAGTACGACGAGGGGTCGCTGGAAACGGGCGAGCGCAGGCAGTTCGAGCAGCACGTCGTGATCTGCCCTCCGTGTCGGGGATTCCTCAGCCAGATGCGTGGCACCCGAGACCGTCTGGGGCAGCACTCGCCGCCGGAGTTTCCCGCCGAGCTCGAGGACTCGATCGTCACCGCCTTCCGGACCTGGAAGAAGGAGCAGCAGTGATCGCCTACAAGTTCCTTTCGTCAGGTGCGATCGGCCTGTTCAGCCGCCACGCTTGGCCCACGCCGACATCCGACGCCCCCGGGGAGTGGGTGCGCGTCGACGGCGAGGTCAAAGAGTGCCTGAACGGCGTTCATGCGTGCGCCAAGTCGCAGCTCGTCGAGTGGCTCGACGACGAGCTCTGGGAGATCGAGCTCGAGTCTCCCGTCCGCGAAGCCGACGGAGAACTCATCGCGCCGGCGGGCCGG
>JACDAN010000097.1 GCA_013695385.1 Actinomycetota bacterium
GTGTCAGACACCCGTCGTGGCTGGCGTAGGCGTGTCGGAAGTGGAAAGAAGGCGCGCGGCGAGGAGGCGCTGGGAGGCGTGAGCCCTACGGTGGGCGGGTGGCGCGCATACTCCGCTCGCAGCTCCCCGACGGCTACTTCCATGTCACCGCCCGTTCGGTGCAGGAAACCTTTCTCTTCCGCGACGACGAGGATCGACGGCTGTTCCTCTCCTTGCTCCTGCGCGCCGCCACCCGTTTCGGCGTTGCCCTGCACGCCTACTGCCTGCTGGGGACGCATTACCACGCGGTCGTCGACGCAGCCACCGAAGATCTCTCACGTGCCCTCCAGTGGCTGCAGGGCCACTACGCCCGCGAGCACAACGCCCGGCACGGCCGCCGCGGCGCACTCTTCGCGGAACGATTCTCGTCCTGGGTCATTCGCGACGAAACCCACTTTGAGGCCGCCCTCGCCTACGTCCTTGCGAACCCCGTCGCGGCCGGCCTGGCGGACGAGCCGAAAGACTGGCCCTGGAGCGGCGTCCGACCCACCAAGGAACATACGTTCGATGGCCAGCCGACGGCTAAACTGGCCCGTTATGGCTCACGAAGAGCTAGTCATTCACGGGGCCCGCGAGCACAACCTCAAGGACATCACCGTCCGGCTCCCGCGGCACCGGCTGATCTGCGTCACCGGGCTCTCGGGCTCCGGCAAGTCGAGCCTCGCCTTCGACACGATCTACGCGGAGGGCCAGCGCCGCTACGTGGAATCGCTGTCGGCCTACGCCCGCCAATTCCTCCAGATGATGGAGAAGCCCGACGTGGATTCGATCGACGGCCTCAGCCCGGCCATCTCGATCGACCAGAAGACCACGAGCCGCAATCCCCGCTCCACGGTGGGCACGGTGACGGAGATCTACGACTACCTGCGCCTGCTCTACGCGAGAGTCGGCCGCCCGCACTGCCCGATCTGCGGCCGCCCGATTGCCGGACAGAGCATCGAGACGATCGTGGATCAGATCCTCCAGCTCCCCGACGGCACCCGGTTCACCGTCAACGCCCCCGTCGTTCGCGACCGGAAGGGCGAGTACCGCGAGCTCATGGAAGAGCTCCGCCGCGACGGCTTCACGCGGGTGAAGGTCGACCACGAGCAACGGCTGCTCGAGGACGAGATCACCCTCGACAAGAAGTTCAAGCACACGATCGAGGTCGTAGTCGACCGCCTCCGGATGAAGGCCGACCTCCGAACCCGGCTCTTCCAGTCCGTGGAGACTGCGGTGAACCTGGCAGAAGGACTCGTGGTCATCGACCTCCTGGACGAGGAGCGCGACCTGACCTTTTCCGAGCGCTTCGCTTGCCCCGAGCACGGGGTGGGGCTGCCGGAGCTCCAGCCCCGAATTTTCTCCTTCAACTCTCCACACGGGGCCTGCCCGCGCTGTACCGGCCTCGGCGCCCAGCAGGAGATCGATCCCGACCTGCTCGTGCCGGATCCGACGCTCCCACTCGCCGAGGCCCTCATATCGCTCAGCGGCAATTGGTACGAGGCCGTGATCCAGGCGATCGCCGACCGGTACGAGATCGACCTCGATACGCCCTGGCAGGACCTGTCCCAGGAACACCAGGATCTCTTCCTGAGCGGGACGAAGGGCGAACGCGTCTACGTCAGCTACCGCAACCGGATGGGCCGGCGACGCTCCTACATGCTCGCTTTCGAGGGACTCGTCACGAACCTCCAGCGCCGGTATCGCGAGACGGATTCATCGTCGGTGCGGGAGCGGATCGAGGAGTACATGAGCTTTCGGCCGTGTCCCGAGTGCAACGGGGCCCGCCTGAAGCCGGAGGTCCTCGCAGTGACCGTCGGCGGTGAGAGCATCCACCACTTCACGAAGATGTCCGTGACGCGCGCACTGGGATTCCTCGACGAGCTCGGCCTCACGGAGACCGAGGAGCTCATCGGCATGCGCATCGTGAAGGAGATCCGCGAGCGCCTGACCTTCCTGGACAACGTCGGCGTCGGCTACCTCCAGCTCGACAGGGCATCCGCGACCCTGTCCGGCGGCGAGGCACAGAGGCTTCGCCTGGCGACGCAGATCGGCTCCCAGCTCGTCGGAGTGCTCTACATCCTCGACGAGCCATCGATCGGCCTGCACCAGCGCGACAACGGAAAGCTGATCACGACGCTGGAGCGGCTGCGCGACCTCGGGAACACCGTGCTCGTCGTCGAGCACGATGAGCAGATGATGCGCGCGTCCGACTGGCTCGTGGACATGGGCCCGGGCGCGGGCGAACACGGCGGCCACGTGGTCGCGGAGGGGCCGGCAGGCAAAATCGAGAGAAATCCGAAGTCGATCACGGGACAGTTCCTCTCCGGGAAGCGCGAGATCGCCGTCCCGGAGCGCAGGACCGGGGATCTCGGTTCCTTCTGGGTCCGGGGCGCCTCCATGCACAACCTGAAGGAGATCGACGTCGAGTTCCCCGTGGGGAAGCTGATCTGCGTGACCGGCGTCTCGGGCTCCGGCAAGTCGACCCTCGTGAACGGGATCGTCTATAAGGCCCTCGCCAACCGACTTCACCGGATGCGGGTCAAGCCGGGGCAGCACCTCGGCTGCGAGGGCATCGAGTGCTTTGACAAGGTGATCGACATCGACCAGTCGCCGATCGGACGCACCCCGCGCTCGAACCCGGCCACCTACACGAAGCTCTTCGACCACATTCGCGAGCTCTACTCCCTGACGCCGGAGGCGAAGGTCCGCGGCTACAAGCCCGGCCGCTTCTCCTTCAACGTCCGCGGTGGGCGCTGCGAGACCTGCAAGGGCGACGGGACGATCAAGATCGAGATGCACTTCCTGCCCGACGTCTACGTTCCGTGCGAGACCTGCCATGGTCGCCGCTACAACCGTGAGACCCTCGAGGTTCGCTTCAAGGGCAAGTCGATTGCGGACGTCCTCGAGATGTCTGTCGAGGACGCGCTCCAGTTCTTCGCCAAGATCCCGAAGCTGCGCCGCCGACTGCAAACGTTGAACGACGTCGGCCTCGAGTACGTCAAGCTGGGCCAGCCCGCGACGACGCTCTCGGGGGGTGAGGCGCAGCGGGTGAAACTCGCCTCCGAGCTCTCGAAGGTGGCGACAGGCCGGACCCTCTACATTCTCGACGAGCCCACGACAGGTCTCCATTTCGCCGACATCGAGCGACTGCTCGAGGTCGTCCAGCGCCTCGTCGAAAACGGCAACACGGTGCTGGTGATCGAGCACAACCTCGACGTGATCAAGCAGGCGGACTGGATCGTCGACCTCGGGCCCGAGGGCGGTGAGGCGGGCGGTGAGGTGCTCGCCACCGGCACGCCGGAGGACGTTGCCGCCGTCGACGAGTCGTACACCGGTCAGTTCCTGCGTGAAGTGCTTCCCGCCTTCGCGGCCGCCGCTGCCTGACAACAAGGCCTTTGCGGAGGTCTGCGCGCGGTACACGGCACCAGAGGAGCAGGTCTACCTCCGCACCCACGCTCGCCGCTACGAACTCCTGCTGCGGATCGCCGAACGGATCGGGCCCAGCACCGTCCTCGTCGTCGGGCCGAGCTACGAGAGCGTGTTCCTTCGGGTGGCCTTCCCCGGCTCGACCGTCAACACGCTCGGCTGGCAGGATCACCGCTTCCCGCTCCGACAGGGCGAGGGCCACGTCGAGGTCGACCTGAACGACACGGCGAGCTATCCAGCGCTCGAGCCCCACGCTCTCGTCGTCTGCTGCGAAGTGATCGAACATCTCCACGTCCCGCCTGTGCCGGTGCTGGGCTTCCTTGCGACGGCCGTCCAGCCCGGTGGTCACCTGATCCTGCAGACGCCGAATGCGACCGCCTTGCCCAAGCGGCTCCGGATGGCCCTCGGTCGCAACCCCTACGACCCGATCCGTGACGACCCGGGCAATCCGGGTCATTTCCACGAGTACACGGTGCGCGAGCTCCTCGATGCCGTCGATGCTGCTGGACTCCAGGTCGAGGAGCACCTCACGGCGAACTACTTCGACCACGGATCCCGCAAGAACCAGGCGTATCGTGCACTCGGACGCTTCTTGCCCGGCACCCTGAGGGAAGGGATCACGGTGGTGGCGCGGCCGGGGTAACCGCGGCCGGGGTAACGTCGCCCCGTGGGGGCCGAGCGGGACTGGTGGCGCCGGGCGCTGGGCGGCCTCGCGCGGCCGCGCGAGGTCTTCGAGGCACTCAGAGACGACACGGACGGGGCGGCGGCAGCGCGCCAAGAGCCGATCCTCTTGCTGATGTTTGCCGCGGGCCTGGCCGCTGCGCTGGGCGCGGAACGGGCGCTCTTCGAGGACGTGGGCGGGGTCGATTACGCCGTGCTCGCCTTTCTCACGGGAGGGACGTATGCCCTCACCCTCTACTGGGTCGGGGGCTGGGCGCTCGGATTTGCGGTTCGGCGCCTCAGCGAGCATGGAGGGGGTCGGCATACGCGCCACCTGCTCGCCTATGCCCTCGCCCCACTCGGGCTCGGCCTCTTCGGCTGGCTCGTGTACGAGCCGCTGCTTCTCGCTTTCGCTGCGTGGAGCCTCGGGCTGATCGTGACCGGGCTTTGCGTCGTCTACGACTGGACGGTTCGGCGGGCAGCTGCGGCGTCGCTGCTGGCCCTTCTCCTAGTCGGTGTGCTCTGGAGCGCGCTCCGCGTGCTCGAATAGCTCGAGCTCTTCGTCGGGCATCGCGTACGTGTGCTGTTCCTCCGGAAAGGCGCCAGAGCGCACCTCGCTCGCGAATTGCTCGAGGGCGGTCTTGATCGCCGACCCGAGCTCTGCGTAGCGCTTGACGAATCTGGCGGGCCGCCGGTCGCTCAGGCCCAAGAGGTCGTGCCAGACCAGAACCTGGCCGTCGCAGCCGCTGCCCGCGCCGATCCCGATCGTCGGAATCGTCATCGCCTGGGTCACGCGTGCGGCCACGGCCGCAGGAACAGCCTCCAGCACGACCGCGAAACACCCTGCAGCTTCGAGCGCCCGTGCATCCGCCCTGAGCCGCTGCGCTTTCGCCGCGGTTCGCCCCTGCGCCTTGAAGCCGCCGAGCATCGTCGCCGATTGCGGAGTCAGGCCGACGTGTCCCATCACGGGGATACCGGCTCCGACCAGGGCCTGGACGCGTGAGAGCGACGGGCCGGCGCCCTCGAGCTTGACGGCGTCGGCGCCCGCCTCCTTCACGAAGCGGACGGCGTTCGCGACGGCGGTCTCGTCGGAGACCTGGAATGAGCCAAAAGGCAGGTCCGCAACCACGAGCGCATGGCGTGCACCTCGGGCGACGGCTCGGACGAGGACGAGCAACTCGTCCACGGTCACCGGAACGGTGGAGTCGTAGCCGAGGACGTTGTCGGCTGCCGAGTCACCGACGAGGATCACGTCCACTCCGGCGGCATCGGCGAGCTTCGCGCTCGGATGGTCGTAGGCCGTGACCATCACGAGCTTCTCGCCGCGGGCCTTGCGGTCCTGCAACTCGGTCAGAGACAGCTTGGCCGGAGGATCGGGGTGGGAGGTCATGTGACTCCTTTTTCTGTTGGCGGTGCCAGGTTGAAACCTGGCACCGCGTCCTCGAGCAAGACATTGTCGATCAGGCGGATGTCGCCGAGGCGAATGGCGCCGGCGAGGACCCTCGGTTCAAAGTCGGCGACCTCGAGATAGTCGACCTCGAGGCCCTCGAGCAGTTCGCGTGCCTTGTTCGGATCGCGGGTGGCGAGGGCGAGGGGAAGGGCTTGCGCCTGTCTCCGTTGCTCCGCCGAGAGGCGGACGTTCCGAGAGGAAAGTGCCAGGCCGTCAGCGTCGCGGACGGTCGGGAGGACGCGGATCTCGACGGGGATATTGAGGTCGCGGACGAGGCGGCGCACGATCGCGGCCTGCTGTGCGTCCTTCTGGCCGAAGTACGCGCGATCGGGTTGCACGATGTTGAAGAGCTTGAGGCAGATCGTGGCCACCCCGCGGAAGTGCCCGGGCCGGAAGCGGCCCTCGAGCGTCCACCCCAGCTCCTCGACCTCGACCCAGGTTTGGAAGCCTGGCGGGTAAAGCTCCTCGGCAGTCGGCGCGAAGAGGATGTCGACGCCTGCTGCGGCCGCGAGCCGCGTATCGCGCGCCTCGTCCCGTGGATACGCCGCAAGGTCGGTCCCCTTGTCGAACTGGGCCGGGTTGACGAACAGGCTGGCGACAACCGCGTCGCATTCCTCGCGGGCTGCGCGAAAGAGGGAGAGATGCCCCTCATGGAAGGCACCCATGGTCGGCACGAGCCCGACGGTGGCGCCTCCGCGCAGTGGCACGAGTGACGCTTGGAGCTCGGCGATCGTCTTCGCGTGCTTCATCGGGCAGTTGCCTCGGCGAGGGAGCGGTACAGCGGCTCGAGCCGCGGTGCTCGCTCCCGGATCGCCTCCAGGTGCCCTTCGACGGTCGCCCAGTCGCCGCGTGCGATCGGGCCGGTCAGCTCGAAGTCGTTGTCGATCACACGCCGCATCAGCGGCTCGAGCCCGGCCGAAGGGGCGCCAACTTGCTCGAACAGCGCCGTTGCCGCGTGGTGGAGCGTGACGAGGTAATTGGACGCAATCGCCGCGCCGGCGTGATAAAGCGCCCGGTCTCTCTCGGCCAGATCGAACGGGCGGAGACCCAGGAGTTCGGCCAATTCGACGCCGATCTCGCGTGCCTCGCCCGTCTCGGCGGTGACGGCTGCGAATGCTCCGTCCAGCTGCTCCGGGCCCCGAAGGCGCGTGAACGTCTGCAAGGGGTGCATGCCGAAGCGGCGCACGTGCGGATCGAGCGCTGAGAGAGGCGTCGCCCCGCTCGTGTGCCCGACCCATTGGGACAGGGCGAGTGTCTGACACCGGACCGTGGTCGCGATGGCGCTGTCCGGAACGCAGAGGAGGACGATCTCGGCGCCCTCTTCCCGAACGTCCACGCCCCGCTCCTCGAGGCGGGCGACGATGGCCGAACCGACGCGGCCGCGGCCGATGACATTCACGCTTTCGATCATCTTGGCTCCAGTTCCGTTGCGGATACCGGGCAACGGAAAGCGTACAGCGCTGCGAGTCCCCTCCGTCCGGGTTAGCTCTAAGGAGGGAAGTTCCCCAAGTGGGTTGGGGGCGGCCGAATAGAGGCGCCAGGGGAGCTGCGCGGCGTCCTGCGACAGCCGGGAGAGAGGTGTGAAAATGAGGAGAGCACTGCTCTTTGCTGCGGCCCTGACGGCGCTCGTCGCGGTACCCACGCGGCAGCCGGCTCGTTCACGGGCGTAGCCATCGCGAAGGATTCGAAGCGACAGGCCGTCGTCGTCGTTTCTGGTCAGGCCGCCCGCACAGTCCGGCTCGTCGGCCGCTACGCACAGGTCCGCCTTGGCCAGCGCCTTGCGCTACGGCCAACCGGCGGCCCGACGGCACGTTCGATGCGCAGCGGCTGCGTCGGCAAACACGACCCCGCCTTGCGGAGGGTGATCCTGTCCGCGGGCGGCAGCGTGATCGCAGTCCGTACAGGCCGGGCAGCTCGATCGCTGGCATCGGCCGGCGGCGAGGGGCTTGCGCCCGGCGACCGCGTGCTCGTACGCATCTCGCTATCGGCGGAGGCAACGTGGTCGACCGGGATCCAGGAAACGGGTCGTGCCAGGCTCGTCGAGCTGGAGGGAATCTTCCTCCAGAGCGAGGGCAACGGCTTCGATGTCGCCGTCGTCGAGCACGGCCGCATCCGTGTGGAGGTGCCGGAGGGCGCCTTGCTTCTCGACTTCGAGCCCGGCGACCAGATCAGCATGGTCGTCCTGATCGGAAGGGACGGGACGTTCACGTTCATCCGCGGCCTCGACGAGGGCGAGAAGCACAAGGAAAAGCCTCGGCACAAGGGCGGGGAAGGCAGTGAGATTCACGGCGTCCTCGCCGAGAAGGCGCCGTACTCGGTCACCGTCCGCACCGAGGACGACCGACGGGTCGAGTGTGCGGTGCCGTCCGGGATGGACCTGTCGCTGTTCCGTGTCGGCGAACGTGTCAAGATCCACTGCGTCTCTCGTGAGAACCGCGACGTCCTCGTCAAAATCCATTCGAACTACGGCTGGGTGAAGGCCGACGGCACGGGCGAGCTGGCAGCGCATGGAGCGCTCGCCAAGGGCGAGGGAACCGTCTCCGTCCGGCGCGAGGACGGCATGACCGTCAGTTGCTCCGTCCCGATCGGCGTCGACCTGACGCTCTTCCCGGCGGGCGAGCGGGTGAAGCTCCACTGTCGCCTGGGCGTGTCCGGCTTCGTCTTCGCCTCGATCTCCTCGGACTCCGCCTCGCTGGACGAGCACGGCGTCCTCCTCCTCCACGGCTCGGGCCTGCTCCAGGAACGGACGGGCGTCCTCGTGTCGGTACGCCGACCCGACGGCTCGTCGTTCTCGTGCAACGCCCCTGCGGACTTCGACCTCACGCACTTCACGTTCGGGGAGCGCGTGAGCCTCAGCTGCCGTGTCGACGGCGGAGCGAGCACGCTGCTGAAGGCTCGCTCGGAGCGGTACGAAGTCGGCGCCGATGGCTCCGTCGAGGTCTATCTCCACGGGCACCCTCGATGCGAAGACCGACACGTCCGTGACCGTTCGCGGCAGCGACGGGCACACCGTTACGTGCAGCGTTCCGGCGGCTACGGACCTGAGTGCATTCGGGATCGGTACGAGCGTGAAGGTGCATTGCCACAAGCGTGACGGCCAGTTCCGGCTCTCCTACATGAAGTCGGAGCACGCGGTCGTCGAGATCGAGCGCTAGCCGCATACCCTGCGCAGGGCAGGGGTCGGCCGGCCGCAGGCCGGCTCCTGCCACCTTTTCGGTCACGAGCCGAGGGTGGGCGTACACTGACGCCGTGCCGATCTACGAGTACGTCTGCATGCAATGCGAGTCGCACTTCGAGGAGCTGGTGCGGAACGGGGAGCAGCCGAGCTGCCCGGACTGCGGCGACGCGAACGTCCGTAAGCAACTCTCTGTGTTCGCCGCGCACGGCCCGTCCGAGAAGCCGGGCTCGAACCCGACGCCGCCGAGCAGCGGCGGAGGTTGTTGCGGCGGCGGCTGCGGCTGCTGACCCCAAGGCCGTCCTGGGTCGGTCGTAGACTGACCCTTCATGGAAGCGCTCGCGGCCTATGCGGATCAGGCTTCCACCTGCACCCGCTGCCGGCTCGCCCAGGGTCGCACCCAGGTGGTCTTCGGAGTCGGCAACCCTGACGCCGACCTGATGTTCGTGGGAGAGGCCCCCGGCTTCCACGAGGACAAGCAGGGCGTGCCGTTCGTGGGTCAGGCAGGAAAGCTTCTCGACAAGCTCTTGGCGGGAATCGGGCTGGAACGCTCCGAGGTCTACATCGCGAACGTCCTCAAGTGCCGCCCGCCGGGGAACCGCGATCCCCAACCCGATGAGATCGAGTCGTGCGAGCCGCACCTCTTTCGGCAGATCGAGCTGATCCAGCCCCGTGTGGTGGCGACCCTCGGCAACTTCGCGACAAAGCTTCTCTCCGGTAAGCCGCTCGGCATCACGCGCGTCCACGGCGTCGACCAGGACGCTGCGGTCGGCGGGAACCGCGTGCTGCTCTACCCCCTCTACCACCCGGCGGCCGCGCTCTACACGCCAGCGATGCTCAAGGTGCTCGAGGACGACTTCCGGCGGATTCCGGAGCTCATGGGTCGTTCGGTCGTCCCGGAGCCCCAGCTCGAGCCCGTGCTGTTGACCCCGCAGCCGGCAGTCCAGCTCGGCCTCTTCTAGACCGACTCCCGCGCGCCGCCAGACTACGGGGGTGGAGCTCAGATCTTCATCGGCCGAGGAGACCGAGGCCTTCGGCGCCCGGATCGCCGGGGGCCTGATCCCCGGCGACGTGGTGACAGTCTCCGGTGATCTCGGTTCTGGAAAGACGACATTCGTCCGCGGAGCGTGCCGCGCGCTCGGCGTCGAGGGGCCGGTGACGAGCCCCACCTTCACGATCGGCCACCGTTACAGCGGCGTCGTCCCGGTCGCGCACCTCGATCTGTACCGCTTCGCCGGTGTCTCGTCGGCGGAGTGGGGAGACCTGGAGCCGTACTTCACGGATGCCGTCTGCTTCGTCGAGTGGCCGGAGGCAGGCGTAGACGTCCTTCCTCGCGCCCGGCTCGCGGTCACCCTCAGCCACGTCGACGTCGTCAGTCGCCACATCGAGGTACGGGAGTGCTGATCCTCGCCTTCGACACTGCGACGGATGTCGCAACCAGCGCCCTCGTCTGGGACGGGGAGGTGTTGGGCGAGCAGTCGTCCCGGCCGATCTCCGTCCTCCAGGACCTCGATGCGATCCTGCGGCGAGGCGGCGTCCGAGACACGCAAGTCGAGGGGATCGCCGTCGGCATCGGGCCCGGCAGCTTCACGGGGCTACGGATGGGCGTCGCCACCGCGCGGGCCCTAGCCTTCGCCTGGAACGTCGGGCTCGCCGGAGTGCCGACGCTCGAGGCACTTGGCGCTGGAGCGCCTGGGGCCGTGCCGGTGATCGATGCCCGGCGCCGGGAGGTCTTCGTGCAGCTGGACGGCCACCCTGTCGTCCTCTCCCCGGCCGACCTCTCGGTCGTGCCTGGCCGCCTCTACGTCGGGGACGGTGCGCTTCTGTACCGGGAGCAGATCGAGGCTCGCGGCGGCGCCGTGCCACCCGACGGCGACGTTCACCTCGCCCGAGCGCGGTTCCACGCGCAGCTCGCAGAGACGTTTGGGCCGCCGGACCTCGTCGAACCGATGTACCTTCGAGTACCCGACGTGGATCGCGTTTCCCCGTGAGCTTCAACCTCCGTCACCTGACCCTCGCGGACCTCGCTGCGATCGAGCGGATCGAGCGGATCGCCTACCCGACGCCGTGGTCCCGCTCGATGTTCGCGGGCGAGATCGCCAAGCATTCGTCGATCTGCCTGGGTGCGATCGATACCGACGCAGCTGGGTGCCTGGCCGGTTACCTCATCATCTCGCGGTATGCGGACGCCTGGCACGTGATGAACGTCGCCGTGGAGGAGGAATACCGGCGCCGCGGCATTGCCACGCTGCTGCTGAACCGCCTCTTCGAACTGACCTCCGCCGACGACCGCCGCGGCTACACGCTCGAGGTCAGGGTCTCGAACGAACAAGCGATCAAGCTCTACGAGCGGCTCGGCTTCGTCTCGCGGGGAATCAGGCGCGGCTATTACACCGACAATCGCGAAGACGCGCTGATCATGTGGAAAGACCCCGTTCGCGAACGCGCGAGTGCCTAACGGCCTCGGAGAAAGTCTTCCGACTTTCTCCGAACTTCCGGAAGCCGGGCGCCGCTGTCACAACGCGCGGCGCGGCAGGAAGGCCGCTCGCGGTCGCAATAGCACGAAAGTTCGCGGCGCATGATCCTCGGGATCGAAACATCTTGCGACGAGACGGCTGCGGCGCTCGTCACGAACGACGGGCGGGTGCTCGCGAACGTCGTCTCGTCGCAGGCGAAGCTGCACGCGCGCTACGGCGGCGTCGTCCCGGAGGTCGCGTCCCGGCACCACCTCGAGCTGCTTCTGCCTGCTGTGCGACAGGCGTTCGATGATTCGGGCACCAGGCTCGACCAGGTCGAGCGTGTGGCTGTCACTCAGGGCCCCGGCCTCGTGGGCGCCCTGCTGATCGGGGTCTCGGCGGCCAAGGCCCTGGCCTGGGCGCGCCGCCTGCCGCTCGTCCCGGTCAACCACCTGCACGGGCACGTCGCATCGCTCTACCTCGAGCCCGATCCGGTCGAGCCCCCCTTTCTGTGCCTGCTCGCCAGTGGCGGCCACACGCTGCTCCTCGACGTTCGTGACCGGCGCACGCTCGAGGTGCTCGGAACGACGCTGGACGACGCAGCCGGTGAAGCCTTCGACAAGGGAGCCCGGCTGCTCGGTCTCGGCTATCCGGGTGGCGTCGAGATCGACCGGCTTGCAAGTGATGGCGATCCCGAGGCGTTTTCGTTTCCGGTTGCCCGGGTGCCCGGTCTCGATTTCTCCTTCTCAGGCCTGAAGACTGCCCTCCTCTACACGGTGCGCGACCTAGGACCCGAGGAGACCGAGGGGCTCAGGGCGGATCTCGCGGCCTCCTACCAACACGCGATCGTTCGGGCGCTCGTCGAGCGGGCGGAGGCAGCCGCACAGGCCACCGGAGCCGAGCGGATCGCGGTCGTCGGCGGCGTGGCTTCGAACTCAGAGCTCCGGCGCTCGTTCTCGAACGCAGTCTTCGCGCCGCCGGCTCTCTGCACGGACAACGCGGCGATGATCGCGTCTGCGGCGAGGTTCATCGAGCCGATCCCCTACCCTCAATATCTTGCGCTCGACGCTTTCGCCTAGGAACCGTGTGGCCCAACTCGGGCTGCTGGCGGTGATGGCCGCCGCGGCAGCCGTCGTCTCGGTCGCGGCGGCAACGGGGGGCGACGACGCGCGAGCTCGGATCGAGCCCGTCTCCTGGCGCGGGCTCGTCGGCGGGCCGCGTCCCGAGGTCCCGCTCGGCCAACGGATGATCGTCATCCTCAAGACCCCGTCCCTCGCGGCCCGCGTCGCCGCGGCGGGAGGCCGCGCGAGCGAGGCGACGCAGATTCGCTGGCACGAGGCCGCTCTCGCGGCCCAGCAGCAGGTGATCGCCAGGCTGAGCGCCGAAGGACTACGCCTCCGCCCGGAGTTCAGCTATTCGCGCGTGATCTCGGGATTCTCCGCGCCGCTCGACGCGCGCGCAGTCGGGCTCCTGCAGCGATTCCCCGAGGTCGAGAGCGTCTACCCCGTGCGCATCGCCTATCCGGCGGCGCTCTCGACGAGCCTGCTGGAGCGCGGCGAGCTCGCTGCGGGCTCGGGCTTCCGGGCGCGACTCGGGTTGCCCGGTTTCAGCGGCCGCGGCGTGACCGTCGCGCTCTTGGACACCGGCGTGCAGCATGGCCATGACTACCTGGCCGGAGCTGTCCTCGAGGGGGTCGACGTGCTCGGCGACGACGACCTCGCCGGGGCGGAGGGAATGCCGGACGACCCCGCCGAGCTCGAGCAGCACGGGACGCAACTCGCCGGGCTGATCGTCGGTTCCGGTGGTCCTGCCGGCCTCAAAGGAATCGCGGAGAACGCAGCCGTCCTGCCGATCAGGGTCGCCGGCTGGCAGCGTGACGTCGCCGGCCGCTGGGGCGTGTACTCGCGCACCGACCAGCTGATCTCGGGGCTCGAGCGCGCTGTCGACCCCGATGGAAACGGCAATGCGCTGGACGCCGCTCGCGTTGCGGTCGTGGGCGTCGCCGAGCCGTACGCTGCGTTCGACGACAGCCCGACCGCGCGGGCGGTCGCCGGCGCGCTTGCGCTCGACACCCTCGTCGTCGCCCCGTCGGGGAACGACGGTTCCGCGGGTCCCCGCTTCGGAAGCGTTTCCGGCCCCGGGGGAGCACGGGACGCACTCACCGTGGGGGCTGCTGACGAGCGCGGGTCTACGGAACACGTCCGAGTGACCGTTCGCTCGTCCCTTCAGGTTGTCTTCGACGGGGAGGTGCCGTTGGGAGGCGCGTTCGAGCCCGGGCGCTCGCTCGTGCTCGATCTCGCCGGTCCGGCGTCCCGCGACTCGCTTCTCCCGTCGGTGCTCGGGGACGGCGCGCCCTCGGTCGCTGTTGCAGATTTCTTCGACCGCGACGGATACAGCCGAGTCGCGGGCAAGGCGGCCCTGGCGCCGGCGGGCGACGCGCCGCTCGCGGCCGCTGCGAGCGCTGCCCGTGCAGGAGCCGAAGCTGTCGTCCTTCACGACGTGAGGGTTCCCGCGGGCGGCCTCGGCGTGGACGACCGGATCCGCGTCCCGGTGGTCAGCATCCCGGCCGGCGCGGCCCAGGCAGTGCTGAGGCTTGTTCGGCGAGGCGAGACCGCCTCCGTCGAGATCGGTGGCCTTCGGGAGCGGAACAACCCCGACGCCGGCCACCCCGCAGCCTTCTCGTCCCGAGGACTTGCGTTCGACGGAGGGGACAAACCGGAGGTGTTCGCGCCCGGCGTCGGCCTCCTCACGTCGCACCCCGGTCGAAACGCCGACGGCGCTCCTGCGTACGGAACGGTGAACGGCTCGAGCGCGGCGGCGGCGATCGTGGCCGCCGGGGCGGCGCTCCTGGCCCAAGCGCGACCCGATCTCGACGCCGGCGCGCTCCGGGGGGCGCTGGTCGGGACTTCTCGAATCCTGCCGGGTGGGCGACGGCTCGATCTCGGCGCGGCTGCGGCGGCTGAGATCGTCGCGGAGCCTGCCACCCTTCCGATCGGACACGCGAACGCCCGTGGCTGGCAGGGCACCGCCCGCTTCACGGTTCGCAACGTCTCGCGGCGCCCACTCCGGATCACCGTGTCGATCGGGCAAAGCGGCGAGGTCGGCGGCGCCGCTCTCGCGGTCTCGCCGGGCACTTTCACGCTCGCACCCCGGGCCGGCCGCAAGGTCTTCGTCGCCGCGCGCATGGCGTACCTGCCGCCGGGCGTACGCGTCGTCAGCGCCGACTTCGAGCTGCGCGCCGGCGGGGCAGCGCCCGTCCGGGTTCCGTGGACGCTCACGGTCGGCCGGTACGAACGGGACCTCCTGGGCGGAGCCCGGCTCTCGACCGACCGTTTTCGGCCGTCCGATTCGGCTCCCGCACTCCTCGAGCTCCGGGCCGGGCGAATCGTGGAGGGCGGAGGCGGAAGCGTGATCCTGCCGCTCGCCTACCTCGATCTCGATCTCTGGCGCGGCCGTGAGCGGATCGGTCGGCTCTCGCGCCTGAGAAACCTGCTGCCGGGCCGCTACACGTTCGGATTGACCGGCCGCGGTCCCGACGGAGGTCGCCTTAGTCCCGGGCGCTACACGCTTCGCCTCGTCGGCCAGCCGCCGGGAGAAGGGCCCCCTAGCAGGCAAATCGTGCGATTCATCATTCAGTGACTACGCCCGGACGGGCGTATACTCAGCCGGTTTTCCCAGCGAACAGGAGAGGCGTGTGACGATCGTCGAATCCCCGACTCATCTCCGAGAGAACCCCTTCGAGATCGCGCAGGATCAGCTGCGGCGCGTCGCGGAGGTCTTCCAGATCGACCAGAACCTCGTTCGCGTCCTCGAGCAGTGCAAGAAAGCAGTGTCCGTGTCGATCCCCGTGTACATGGACCGTGGTGAGATCGAGGTCTTCCAGGGATATCGGGTGACGCACAACATCGCGCGAGGCCCATCCAAGGGCGGCATCCGCTACCACCCGGACGTCACGCTCGACGAGGTCAAGGCGCTCGCGATGTGGATGACGTGGAAGTGCGCCCTGATGGGGATCCCTTTCGGCGGGGCGAAGGGTGGAGTCGTTTGCGACCCGAAGCAGATGTCGCGCCTCGAGCTCGAGAAGATGACTCGTCGCTTCACCTCGGAGATCATCAACGAGATCGGTCCCGAGAAGGACATTCCGGCCCCGGATGTCGGCACCGACCCGAGTGTGATGGCCTGGATCTTCGACACGTACTCGATGAACAAGGGTCACTCGGTGCTCGGGGTCGTCACCGGCAAGCCCCTCAACGTCGGCGGCTCGCTCGGACGACTGGAGGCGACGGCGCACGGCGCGCTCTACTGCCTTCGGGAGGCGATCGAGAAACAGGATCTCGCGCTGGCGGGGATGCGGGTCGCGGTTCAGGGCTTCGGGAATGTCGGCGGCTACCTGGCGCGCTTCCTCCAGGAGGACGGCGCGATCGTCGTCGCCGCGTCCGATTCCCGGGGTGGCGTCTACAACGGAGACGGGATCGACGTCCCGAACGCGCTCGCGCACAAGCAGGAGACGGGAGGACTCGAGGGTCTCAAGGACACGGAGTCGATCACGAACGAGGAGCTCTTGCTCCTCGAATGCGACGTCCTGGCTCCGTGCGCCCTCGAGCAGGTGATCACGACGGAGAACGCCGACAAGGTGAGGGCGAAGGTGGTGGTGGAGGGGGCGAACGGCCCGACGACGCCCGCCGCGGACGAGATCCTCGAGGACCGCGGCGTCCTCGTCCTCCCCGACGTCCTGGCCAACGCAGGCGGCGTCGTCGTGTCGTACTTCGAGTGGGTGCAGGGCCTCCAGGAGTACTTCTGGAAGGAAGAAGAGGTGAACCAGCGCCTGAACGACATCACCTCGCGCGCCTTCCACGAGACGTGGGAGACCTATAAGTCGAGAGACACGACGATGCGGATGGCCGCCTACGGGCTCGCAGTGCAGCGCGTCTCCGAGGCGACGATGACTCGCGGCCTCTATCCCTAGCCTCACGCCTGCGGTCGTCCTCTTCCACGCGCAGGACTGCCACCTCTGCGCCGCGGCGCGGCGGGTGGTCGTCGCCGCCCGCGAGGAGCTTCACTTCGACCTCGCGGAGATCGACATCACGGGTGACTCCGAGCTCGAGGGCCGGTACCGCGAGTTTCTGCCGGTCGTGGAGATCGACGGCAGGCGCGCGTTCACCTACTTCGTCCCACCCGAGGCTCTGCGGCGCAAGGTCGCACAAGCTCGCGCCGCGGAAAGCACTTTGTAACTCCGTGACCCGAGGAGCCACCATGACTGGCACAATGTTTGTGTGGTGTCACAAGCTCCGCCGCAGGGGGTAGTTCCCGATCGCTTGACGGTCGGGGTGGCGGCACGTCTCAGCCGCTACCTCCAGGTCCTGACGCAGGCGCGGAAGATGGGCAAGGAGCGGATCTCCTCGCAGGAGATCGCCGACTACACCAACATCAACGCGACCCAGATCCGGCGGGACCTCTCGACCTTCGGGAAGTTCGGCAAGCGAGGCGTCGGCTACTCGGTCGAGGGGCTGCTCGGCGAGATCAGGCGGATCCTGCGCACGCAGGGGCAGCACAACATCGCGCTCATCGGTGCCGGCCGACTCGGCGAGGCGATCGCAAGCTCTCCGATCTTCGCCGAGCACGGCATCAACATCACGGCGGTCTTCGACACCGATCCCGAGAAGGTCGGGCGGCGGGTCGGGAACGTGGATGTCAGCGAGTACGCGTCCCTCGCGGACGTGGTTCGCGACAAGAACATCGTCGTCGGGGTCATCGCAGTGCCCGCGATCACGGCCCAGGCCGCCGCGACCGACCTCGTGGACGCCGGCGTCCGGATCATCTTCAACTACTCGGAGGCGCTGCTCGACACGCCGTCCGACGTTGCCGTGCACACGAGCAACCCGGCGGTCGAGCTGCTGTACGCGCTCTATTTTCACCTGACGTAACGCGCACGAATCGCTTGATTTGAGTCGCGGATCGAATTGATCGGCGCTCGCGCGTGGCTTTTAGGCGCGCAAAACCGAGCAAGGGGGAGAGAATGCGCAGTACGTTGATGCGGCGCACGGTCATTGTCGCGTGCGTCCTCGCGGCGGCGTTGATGGCGGCGGGTGCCGCGAGCGCCGCGAACTACGTGGTCATGTACAAAGCTTCCGCGACGCCCGCGGACTCGACGCGGTCGATCCAGAAGGCCGGCGGAAAGGTCGTGGCGAACTACGACGCGATCGGCGTCGTGGTGCATCGTCGCTCTACGACACGTTTCAGGCTGCGCTGTCGCAGGACAACCGCGTCTCCGGCGTCGCCAGGTCGGATCAGCCGGTCGCGCAGGTAGGTCCGCTCCAACTCGACGGCCACGACGGTCAGCCGCCCGAGCTTCCGAACGCGCCGGCGAGGCAGGACAGCCTCGCGCCGCTGCAGTGGGACATGCGGCAGATCAAGCAGCCTCAGGCGAACGCGATCACCGGCGGTAGCCCGGCGGTCGTCGTCGGGGACATCGACACCGGCGTGGACAAGGACCACCCGGACCTCGTCCAGAACATCGACTTCAGCCGGAGCGCATCGTGCGAGTTCGGGATCCCGAACCAGGCGCCGGCAGCGTGGGACGACCACAACGGCCACGGGACGCACACGACCGGGACGATGGCCGCGGCCGCCAACGGCTTCGGCATCACGGGCGTCGCCCCGAACGTCAGGATCGCAGCGACCAAGTCGTCGAACGACGACGGCTACTTCTTCGTCGACATGGTGGTCTGCTCGTTCATGTGGGCGGGCGGCGCAGCGATCGACATCCGGCGACGCCGGGCCTGGACTTCCCCGCGACCGTCGGGCCGCGCGTGGACGTCACGAACAACAGCTACTTCATGGATCCCTGGCTCTACAACTGCCGGAACGATGCTGGCCAGCGGCTGCTGTGGAAGGCCGCCAAGCGCGCGATCCACTTCGCGCAGTCGAGGGGTGTCACCAACGTCGCCGCGGAGGGCAACCAGAGCGACGACCTCGCGCATCCCACGTTCGACGACGGGAGCCCCAACCCGGGTACCGCTCAGGAACGTGACATCACGAATGCCTGTGTCGTGATCCCCGTGGAGGTGCCGGGCGTGATCGGCGTCACCTCGGTCGACAACACCCGCCAGGTCGACGGCAATGACGACCCGAACGACTACCTGAAGGCGTACTACTCCTCGTACGGCGTCGGCGCCGCCGACGTGATCGCCCCGGGCGGCGACTTCTTCTACGGACGCGGCACCGAGTCCGTGAACGGACTCGTGCTCTCGACGTGGCCGTCGGAGAATCCCTGCTTCCGGTCGGTCAAGGAGGACCCGGGGACACCCCCGTTCGGCGCCACCCCGTGCGAACCGTCCGTACGCGAACACCCGGCGGCCAGACGGGTCTCTGCAGGAGTGCCAGGGCGGCGAGGGCTACAACTCGTGGTACGGCAGCGGCCAGATCAACGCGCTCAAGGCCGTGCTCCACGACACCTCGAACTAGACAGCACGACCTGGACGGAACTGAAACGACGAAGGGCCCCGGCAGGGGCCCTTCGTCTGGTCCGGAGCAGAGGGCTGCGCCTAGC